>CAYTJG010000037.1:0-19259 GCA_964437865.1 uncultured Bifidobacteriaceae bacterium
CGCGCGTCGATCCAACGAATTGACCCATCGGGCCGCACGATGCGATACGCCAACTTCGACTGAACACCTTGCAGGCTGCGTGCATAGAAGCCGCCGAAGCCCTCGCGGTCCTCGGAATGGACAGACTCAATCCAAGCCGCAGGCCGTTCATATGCTTCCTGCCGAGATCTTCCCCAGATTTCTTCGTAAGCAGGGCTGAGGTATGCCATTCGGACCGGTTCCGGTGTCACGACAAAAAACACCTCTTGAATGTTGTCAGCCAACTGCCGGAATTGCTCTTCGCTTTGCCGCAGGCTTTCCGCCGACTGCGCGCGCTCAACTTCCAGACGCTCCCGCTGGGTCAATTCGCGCTCCCAACGCCGCAACAACTTCAAGAGCACCAAATACAGCCAGCTGCCGGTGACCAGCACAAACACCCACCCCTTGAGGATCAAAAGGTGGATGCGCTGGTCCGGATCCTTCACCAACCAACCCAGTAGTTCGTCGGAAAATAAAATCCAGCCGCCCGCCACGCCTATGTAAACGAGCGTGGCGATGATTGCTTCGCGGTTGGCTTTAAATTGCATGTAAGAACCTCGTTCAATTATCGGCTAGCCAGCGGCGCGATTGAACTCTTTTATTAGAAATTCCTCAGCGACACTTAAACCCGACATGGTATCACAAGGCGCTCCACAATAAGTAATTAGACTTCACAATTTCCTGTTTCGTCCAATGCCCGGCCCCACCGCCTAAATATCGGTTCAGGCCGGACCGCTTTTGGTCGAAATAAAATGGCTGCCACGTGCCCCCTACGTCGCGCCGCCATTGATAGAATGAAAAGCATCCTGGTCATCGAAGACGACAGCTCTACGCGAGCCGGTCTGGCGACGGCCCTGCGCCGGCATGGTTATGAAGTGGCGGAGGCCGCCGACGGAACAGCCGGCTTGGCAGCGGCCTTCCACCGTCCTCCGGATATCCTCCTGGTCGATGTAGATCTGCCCGGGCCGAACGGCTTTGCGATCCTCAAGGAACTGCGCAACCGACCCGAGACCGCCGCGGTCCCGGTGGTGTTGATGACTGGGCAGCCTGACCAGGCTGGCCAGCGCCAGAGCATGGACCTTGGGGCCGATGATTATCTGAGCAAGCCCTTCACTTCGGAACAGATGCTGGCGACACTCGCCGCCCGGTTGGAACGTCGCGACGGAATCCAACGCGCCGTGGAGGCCCAGGTTCGGGCCGAGCGGATGAGCACCGCGGAACAGATTCGTCTCCAGACCAGGGCGCTCGACGCCGCTGCAAACGCCATCGTCATCACCGCCAAAGACGGAAGAATCCTCTGGGTCAACTCCGCGTTCACGCAGCTCACCGGCTACACCGCCGAAGAAGCCGTGGGCCAAAATCCGCGTCTGCTCAATTCCGGCCACCACCCCAAGCAGTTCTTTACCGATCTCTGGCGCACCATTTCCGCCGGGAAAATCTGGCGCGGCGAAGTCGTGAACCGACGGAAGGATGGCACCTGTTATCACGAGGCTATGACCATCGCCCCGGTGGCAGGCGAAGACGGCCGGGTACAGAACTTCATTGCCGTCAAACAGGATAACTCGGAAAGCATGCGGATCAAAGCAGCGCTGGATGCCAAGCATGACCTGTTGCAGGCGCTCATGGACAACCTGCCGGATTACATCTACTTCAAGGATGCCAACTGCCGGTTCACCCTCATCAACCGGGCCTATGCCAGCCGCCTGGGCTTGCCCGCCCCCGAAGAAGCCGTGGGCAAATTCGACGCTGACTTTCTGCCGCTGCGCGAAGCACGACAGAAGCTGGTGGATGACCGGCGCCTGCTGGCCACCGGGGAACCCATCCTGGGGTTGGCGGAGAAATCCGAAACCGATCATGGCCCCGCCTGGGTTTCCACCACCAAAGTCCCCATCCGCGACACCAGCGGCGAGATCGACGGCCTGGTTGGCATTTCCCGGGATATCACCAAGACGAAGCTGGCGGAAGAGGAACTGCAGCGCAAAACCGCGCTGCTCGAAGCCCAGATCAACTCCTCCATTGACGGCATTCTGGTGGTCGACGAGCAGGGACGGAAAATTCTACAAAACCAGCGGGCGACGGAGCTCCTGCGGATTCCGCCCGAGATCGCCGACGGCAGTGACGACGCAGCCCAACTGAACTGGGTGACTGAGCAAGCCGCCCAACCCGAGCAATTCCTGGCGCGCGTGCAGGACCTGAACGCCCATCCGGAAAAGTCCTGCCGGGATGAAATCGAACTGAAGGACGGTACTATTTTGGACCGCTATTCAGCCCCGATGTTCGGCAAAAGAGGCACGTACTACGGGCGGCTTTGGACCTTCCGCGACATCACTGAACGCAAGCAGATGGAGTTGTCGTTGCGCCTGTCCGAGGAAAAGTTTCGTAGCTTCGTGGAAAATTCCCGGGATGCCATCGTCACCCTTGATCCGCCCACTGGGATTTTCACCTCGGCCAATCCCGCGGCGCTCAAACTGTTTGGCGTGAAAGACGAACGGGAGCTGACGGGCTTGACCCCGGTGGATTTTTCGCCTGAAAAACAGCCGGACGGGCGGCTTTCCCGGGAATTGGCCGCGCGTAAAATCGCCGGCGAGGGCTCACAGCATTTTGAGTGGCTGCACCACCGGCGCACCGGACGCGAGTTTATCGCCGAGGTGTTGCTGACCCGGATCGAACAAGGCGGCAAGCCGCTGATCCTGGCCACCATCCGCGACATCACCGGCCGCAAACGCGCCCAGGAACGGCTCCGCGAAAGCGAGGAGAAGTTCCGCCAGTTGGCCAACAATGTTTCCGACGTCTTCTGGATCACCTCGCCGGATTTCGGCCAGTTCCACTTTGTCAATTCCGCCTATGAACGAATCTGGGGCCGGTCGATGTCGAGCCTCCTGGCCAACCCCGCCCAATGGCAAAACGCCATTGTTCCCGAGGACCGCGAACGCGTCCAAACCGATTTCAAACGCCTCCTGGCCAATCAGACCGAGATCAGCACCGAGTACCGGGTGAGCCGGCCCGACGGCACCACGCGGTGGGTACATGATCGGGGCTTTCAGGTGCCCGACGCGACCGGCAAGATTGTCCGCTTGGCCGGCATCGCCAGCGACATCACCGAGCGCAAACGCCTGGAATCGGAACTGTTCCAGGCCCGCAAGCTCGAGTCCATCGGCCAGCTTTCCGCCGGTATCGCCCACGAAATCAACACCCCAACCCAGTATGTGGGCGATAATACCCGCTTCGTAAAGGAGTCGTTCGCCGCGGTCGCCAAAATCCTCGATTCACACGAGGCGCTGCTGGCCGCCGCCAAGGCCGGCCCCATCACCCCCGAACTCCTGGCGCACACCGAGGAAACCCTCGCCGCCGCCGACCTGGAATATCTCCGCTCCCAAATCCCGCAGGCGCTCACCGAAACACTCGAAGGCGTGGAGCGGGTCTCCAAGATCGTGCGGGCCATGAAGGAGTTTTCGCACCCCGGCGGTCGCGAAAAAGCCCCCGCCGATTTGAACCGGGCCATCGAAAGCACCGTGACCGTCGCCCGCAACGAGTGGAAATACGTCGCCGATCTAAAGCTGGATCTGGACCCCGCCCTGCCTTTTGTGCCTTGTTATTTGGGCGAATTCAACCAGATCATCCTCAACCTGGTCGTCAACGCCGCGCACGCCATTGGGGATGTCGTAAAAAACAGTCCCGGTACCAAGGGCCACATCACCGTCCAAACCCGGCCGGTCGGTGAACTCGTCGAAATCCGGGTGGCGGATACCGGCACCGGCATCGCGGAAGCCAACCGGTCGAAAATCTTTGAACCTTTCTTCACCACCAAGGACGTCGGGCGCGGCACCGGCCAGGGCTTGACCATGGTCTACGGCAGCGTGGTGAACCGGCACAACGGCACCGTGAATTTTGAAACTGAGCTCGGTCGCGGCACCACTTTTGTTGTCCGCCTGCCCCTTAAACCCGCGAAGGAGCCGGCGGCGGCGGCGCCAAAGATGGAGATGGCAACCTCATGAAGACACTCTTGTTCGTGGATGATGAACCGCGGGTGCTGCAAGGTTTGCAACGCCAATTGCACCCCATGCGATTGGAATGGAGCATGCACTTCGTGGACGGGGCCGGCCGGGCGCTGGAGTTCATGGCCACCCACCCGGTGGATATTGTCGTTTCCGACATGATAATGCCAGGCATGGACGGCTCCCAACTACTCACCGAAGTGGCCAAGCGCCACCCGCAGGCGGTGCGCATTGTGCTATCCGGGCATGCCGAACGCGAAGCCGTGCTCCGCCTGGTGGGACCGGCTCACCAATACCTTTCCAAACCGTGCGACGCCGACGAACTGCGCAAAGCCATCGTCCGCGCCTTCGCCTTGCGCGACCTGCTGGGCAACGAACGTCTGAAGCAGTTGACCACCCAGATCAAAAACCTGCCCACCCTGCCAGCGTTGCAAAGTCAATTGACCGAGGAACTGCGCAAGGAGACGCCCTCGCTCGAAAGGGTCGGCGCGGTCATTTCCCGGGATGTCGGCATGACGGCCAAAATCCTCCAACTCGTCAATTCCGCCTTCTTTGGCCTCGCCCAGCCCATCAGCACGCCCGCCGAAGCAGTTGCCTACCTGGGTCTCAACACCATCCGCTCGCTGGTGCTTTCCCTGGAGATCTTCTCGCACTATGACCAGAAGTCCTGCCCGTGCTTTTCTCTGGATGTCTTGGCCCGGCACTCCTGGATTGCCGGCGTCATGGCCCGCAGAATCGCGCAGGAACAACACCGGGAATTGCAATTCCTGGAGCAATGTTTCCTGGCCGGCCTCCTGCATGACGTCGGCCAATTGGTGCTCGCCTTCGGCCTGCCCGCCGATTACACCCTGGTCGTCAATCGCGCCACGGCCGAAAATATCCCGGTTTGGCAGGTGGAATCGGAAATCTTCGGCGCCACCCACGCCGATGTGGGGGCCTACTTGCTGGCCTTGTGGGGCTTGCCCAATCTCATTGTCGAATCCGTGGCCCACCACCATCAACCCGCGGCCGGCGCCGCCCAGGAATTTTCCCCCGCCGTCGCGGTCCACGTGGCCGACGTGTTTGCGCACGCCGTCATGCCGTCCAACACCGAGGTCCCCCCCCCGCAACTGGACACCGCCTACTTGACGCGGCTCGGCCTCCTGACCGAGGTGGCACAATGGAAATCCGTTTGCCAGGAAGCCATCCCCAGTTAACTGACATTTGAGGAAACTATGACTGAAAAAGTGCTATTCGTAGACGACGATCCCAACCTGCTGGCCTCGTGTGAACGGAGCTTCCGGCGCCTCTTCAACGTGGAAACGGCCGCCGGCGCCGAGGCCGCGCTCGAAACAATCGCCGCCCACAGCCCCTTCGCCGTGGTCGTCTCCGACCGCCATATGCCGGGTATGGATGGCATCACCTTTCTCACCAAAGTGAAGGAGCGTTCACCGGACACCGTCCGCCTCATGCTCACCGGCAATGCCGACCTCGAAGGCGCCATCAAGGTGGTCAACGAAGGCAACATCTTTCGTTTTCTCACCAAGCCCTGCCCGTCGGAAATCCTCGGCAAGGCGGTCGAAGATGCGCTGAAACAATATCGTCTCATCCGGGCCGAGAAGGAACTGCTGAACAACACCTTGAACGGCAGTATCAAACTCTTGACCGATATCCTTTCCACCACGGATCCGGAAGCTTTTGGCCGCGCCCAGGCCGTGCGTGATCTCATCCACTTCGTCCTCAACAAGCTGCACGTGGAAAACGATTGGGAGATTCCATTGGGCGTCATGCTGGCGCCCATCGGCAATCTCACGATTCCGCCCCAGTTGTTGTTGCGCGCCCACGAAGGCGGTGCCTTGTCCAAGGTCGAGGAACGGCTGGTGGCTCAATTGCCCGAAGCTTCGGCGCGGCTGCTCGCCAACATTCCGCGCCTGGAAGGCGTCGCCCGCATCATCCGGCACCAGCATTCGCGTTACGATGGCACCGGCGGCGCCGCCCCCAGCCCTCTCAAGGGCGAAGCCCTGCCCCTGGGCTCCCGCTTGCTGAAAATCCTGGCGGATCTGGCCCATTTGCAAGCCACGGACGTCAGCCGCACCGCCGCCTTGGACCAAATGCAGTCGCGCTTTGGCTGCTATGATCCCGCCATGCTCAACGCCGTCCGCCAATTTTACGGCCTCAACGTGCGCCAGCGCGACTCGGAGTCTTCCGACCTCCTCATTTCCCTGTGCGACCTGGCCCCGGGCATGGTCCTGAGCGCCAACGTGGAAACGAAGGACGGCACGCTGATCTTGTGCACCGGTCACCAATTGACCGAATTCACGCTAGAAAAGGTCAAGAACTTCGCCCTCGTCTCCGGCATCAAGGAGCCGTTGCAGGTGGAAAACCCCGGTCTGGCTCCCAACCCGGAAGTCACAGGCGCCGACCAGCGCGCGTCCTGATCCGGCCCTATTGCTTGCCCTTCACCAACGCGTCCACCACCCCGGGATCGGCCAGCGTGCTGATGTCGCCGATTTGATCGGGCTGGTTCTCGGCGATTTTTCGGAGAATGCGCCGCATAATCTTGCCCGAACGCGTTTTTGGCAGGCCGGGCGCAAATTGGATCTTGTCCGGTACCGCAATGGCCCCGATTTCCTGCCGCACATGGGCCGCCAGTTCCTGCTTCAATTCCTCGCTTTCCGCAATGCCATCCTTGAGCGTCACAAAAGCGTACAGCGCCTGCCCCTTGATGTCGTGCGGCATGGGTGCCACGGCCGCCTCCGCCACCTTGGCATGGCTCACCAGCGCGCTTTCCACCTCCGCCGTGCCGATGCGGTGGCCGGAAACATTCACCACGTCATCCACCCGGCCCAACAGCCAGTAGTCGCCGTCCGCATCCACCCGGCAGCCGTCGCCGGTGAAATACATGTTCTGGAAGGTGGAAAAATACGTGTTTACAAACCGGAGATGATCCCCCCAAGTCGTGCGCATGATGCCCGGCCAGGGGCGTTTGATGCAGAGCTTGCCGCCTTCGTTCGCCTCGCATTCCGTGCCGTCATCCCGCAGGACCACCGGTTCCACGCCGAAAAACGGGCGGCTCGCACTGCCCGGTTTGAGCGTGTTCACGCCCGGCAAAGGGGTGATCAAATGCCCGCCGGTCTCCGTCTGCCACCACGTGTCCACGATCGGACAACGCCGGTGCCCAATGTGCTCGTGATACCACATCCACGCCTCGGGATTGATCGGTTCACCCACCGTGCCGAGCACGCGCAACGAGCTCAGATCATATTTGGCCGGCCATTCGTTTCCCAGGCGGATGAGCGCGCGGATGGCCGTCGGGGCGGTGTAAAAGGAGTTCACCTTGAATTTTTCGACGATCTTCCAGAAGCGCCCCGCATCCGGATAGGTGGGCACGCCCTCAAACATCAGCGTGGTACCGCCATTGCACAGCGGGCCGTACACCACATAACTGTGCCCGGTAACCCAGCCAATATCCGCCGTGCAGAAATAAACATCGCCCTCGTGAATGTCGAACACGTACTTGTGCGTCAGCGCGCTCCACAGCAAGTAACCGCCCGTGCTATGCACCACGCCCTTCGGTTTGCCGGTGGAGCCCGACGTGTACAGGATGAACAGGTAATCTTCGGCCTTGAGCTCCGCCGCCGGACAATCGCCCGCCGCCCCGGCCATGACCTCGTGGTACCACAGGTCGCGGCCGGCCGTCATGTTGCAGGGTTCGTCGTTGCGTTTGACCACCACCACCTTGGTGATGCTGGGCGTATGCTGCAGCGCCGTGTCCGCCAGCGATTTCAGCGCCAGCGATTTCCCGGCCCGCAAGGAGACATTGGCCGTCACCAGCAGCTTGCACTCCGAGTCGCGAATCCGGCCGGCCAGCGCATCCGAGCTGAAACCGCCAAAGACCACGGAATGAACGGCGCCGATCCGCGCGCAGGCCAGCATGGCTACGGCCGCCTCTGGGATCATGGGCAGGTAGATTGCCACCCGGTCGCCCTTCTGCACCCCCAGCGATCGCAGCACATTGGCAAACTTGCACACCTCCGCGTGCAGCTCCGCATAGGAGATGCGCCGCACGTCCCCCTCCGCTTCGCCCTGCCAAATGATGGCCGTCTGCTGGCCGCGGGTGGCCAAATGCCGATCCAGGCAATTGACACTCACGTTCAGCCGGCCGTCCGCGAACCAGGTATGTTCCACCTTGCGCGCCTCGGTGTCCCAATGGTATTTCAGGGCGTGTTTCGGCCGCCGAAACCAACTCAGGGTTTCCGCCTGTTCCAGCCAGAAGGAATCCGGCTCCTCAACCGAACGCCGGTAAAGCGCGTCGAATTGGTCGGCGTTCAAGTGGGCGCGCTGGATCACTTCCGCGGTCGGCGGAAACGCGCGGGTCTCGTGCAGGAGCGAATCGGTGGATATGGCGGTGGCTGTAGTAGGCATCTGATGATGGGTATTAATTTACTCAATTTGCCCACATCCCCCGCCGCTTGTCAATGGCGCACGCGGGCGGCTGCCCTGATCCCGTTAAATGAGTGCTCCCAAGCCCCGGCGGCGAACGATTCGGCCGGCCGGAAGGGATCGCCGACGGCCGCCTTCCCTCCTCGTCCTCGTTTTGCCGTTGTGCCCGGCGGGAGCAAAAATGATCGCCACCGGCCCCGGCAAACGCCACTCTTGCCGGTACCGCGTTATGCAAGCAACCATCGCAACCATCCTGGGCCTCGGGATCTCTGTTCTCGCCGTTTCAGCCGCCGAATTTCACGTCGCCATCCAAGGGAGCGATACGAATTCCGGTACGCAACCCTCTCCATTTCGGTCCATCCAACACGCCGCCGATCGGGCACAGCCGGGCGATGTGATCACCGTGCATCAGGGGGTTTACCGGGAACGCATCAATCCGCCCCGCGGCGGCACGTCCGACGCACGGCGC
Source organism: uncultured Bifidobacteriaceae bacterium (assembly GCA_964437865.1). GTDB lineage: Bacteria > Verrucomicrobiota > Verrucomicrobiia > Limisphaerales > UBA11358 > UBA11358. The sequence goes on from CAYTJG010000037.1 coordinate 8,905, forward strand.
ATCGTGTATCGGGCTGCCCCCGGTGAGCAGGTGGAAATCAAAGGGTCGGAAATCATCAAAAACTGGGTGAAAGTGCAGGACGATGTCTGGCAAGTGACCTTGCCCAACACCTTCTTTGGCGGATTCAATCCTTACCAAGACCTCATTCGGGGCGACTGGTTTGATCCCAAGGGCCGGCAACATCACACGGGCGCCGTCTATCTCAACGGCAATTGGCTGCTCGAAGCCCCCGGCCTCGACCAAGTGCTCAGAAAAGCCGGCGGGGTTCAGCCCCCCCCGGCCGCCACCTCCGCCCGGCGGTCCGGGTGCGGGCTCTGGTTTGGCCAGGTGGACCAGGACCATACCACCCTTTGGGCGCAGTTCGGAGACGCCAATCCCAACGAGCAAGTGGTGGAAATCAATGTGCGCAACACGGTTTTCTACCCTGACCAACCGGGCCGCAACTATATTACCGTGCGCGGCTTTACCCTGCGCCAGGCAGCCACCTCCTGGGCCCCACCCACGGCTGAACAGCGCGGCCTGATCGGCACACATTGGAGCCGGGGCTGGATCATCGAGAGCAATGTGATCAGCCACTCAAAATGTTCCGGCGTCGCCTTGGGCAAATACGGCGACGAGTGGGATAACCGCGCCGAGTCCGCCGAAGGCTACGTTGGCACCCTCACCCGCGCGCTGACCAACGGCTGGAATAAAACCACCGTCGGCCACCACCTCGTCCGCAATAACGACATCTCCTACTGCGAGCAAGCCGGTATTGTCGGCAGCCTCGGCTGTTCGTTCAGCACGGTCACGGGCAACACCATCCATGATATCCATATCGACGGTCTGTTTGGCGGTGCGGAGATGGCCGGGATCAAATTCCACGGCGCGATTGATGTGGAAATCAAGGGCAACCGCATTTACCGCAGTTGCCTGGGCCTGTGGCTGGATTGGATGGCTCAGGGCGCGCGCGTGACTGGAAACCTCTTTTATGATAACTCCACCGACCTTTTCCTTGAGATGCAGCACGGCCCCCTATTGGTGGACAACAACTTGTTTCTCTCCAAACCACGCGGCATTGACCTGAATTCCCAAGGCATTGCCTTCGTCCACAACCTCTTCGTGGGCTCCTTCAACAACCTGCGGGGCGATACACGCAGCACGCCCTATCACCCCGCCCACAGTACGACCGTCGCCGGGCTATACGCGGCGGCCAAGGGCGACAGCGGCGATGACCGCTTTTATAACAACCTCTTCGTCGCCTCCAGCGGCCTGCAAGCCATGGACAATTCCTCGCTCCCCTGCTTTGCCGCCGGCAATGTTTTCACCCGGGGCGCGATGCCGTCGAAATTCGACACTGTCCCCCTGCTCCAACCTGAACTTGACCCGGCCCCGAACCTGGTTGAGCAAGCAGACGGCGTTTACTTGGAGATAACCTACGCCCAAGACCGGAACGCCGACGGACGCTGCGAACCGGTAACCACTCAACGCCTGGGCAAGGCCAAAGTGCCGGACTGCGCCTACGAAAACCCGGACGGCTCCCCCCTCAAGATTGACTCGGACTACTGGGGCAGGCCACGCAGCCAGACTCACCCCACCCCTGGCCCGTTCGAGCATCCGGGCACTGGCCCGCAGCGGCTAAAAATCTGGTAAATCAGCCCGGACGATGACTTTCCCAATCTCCGCCCCGAACCGGCCCCGTTTGCTCATTTTCCAGCCCCTTTCCGCCCAATCCGATTTCTCCCGCGGCAGCCGGATTCGCGGGCGATCAGACTGAAACCAGTACTGCGAACGCCGGCACCACCGAGCTGGGTTGAAAATTGCCGATGATAAACTGCGCCATCTGGACGACCATCGGATTGGCACCGCCAGCCAGCCAGGAGGCCGCAATTCTGGTAGTCGGCGGTGCGTCAAACAAACCGTACGCCAGCAGCCAGTACAGTCCGCCCGCAGCCAAATTCACGCCCGGCAACAACGGACACGTAAACTCGGCAATTGAACCGTCGTTGCCGGCCGGGACGGTGAATGAGCCGAGTTGACCACCCGGCTGGTTCACCGTGCCCAGGAGTTGATTGTTAAAAAGTTGCAGCGCGATTTTCTGGCCGTTTGCCCCCGTGTAGCCAGCCAGCAACAGCGTTACACCGGTAATGCAGCAGGCCTGTTGCGGCTGGAATGCCACCGCCCCGCCGCTATAAACATCGCCCATCCCCGCGCTGATGGAAAACGCCTCGTTTGGGAAGCTGCTGAATAAGGTTTGATTGGCCATAATTTGATTACCGGCCCGTTTGCCGATAATCAACACTATCCTCCCGGCCTAAGTTGTCAATTCAGTTCGCCCACAGCAACCCGCTGGAGCTTACCGGTGTGAACTGTCCGTTGCCGAGATACTGTAACTCGACCGCCGACCCCTGGCTGCCGCCAATCGTGCTGTTGGTGTTCGCCGTGTTCGGCTGCGCGCTGACGGAGCAGGAGAAGATGCTGCCGGCCACCCCGCCGCTCTTACTGACGGTGGCCGCCAGACGCGCACCGTCGGAGGACATCCAGGCGCCGGACCAAAATTGATTGCTGATCGTCAGGGCGGTCCAAGTGGCGCCGAGATTGGCCGAGGCGTAGAGCAGGCCGTTGCTCACGCCGGCCACCATGCGGTTGCAGTCGCTGGAAACCGCCAGACAAAACACACTGGACGGTGCCGTCGAAATTGTGGTCCAACTGGAGCCGGAATTGGTTGAGAAGCTGACCGAACCGCTCGACACACGGGCGCGATACGTCCCGTTGCCGGAGCAGGCCTCACTGCTCGGAAGCAGCGTGCCGCCGGCCGTACAGGAAATAAAACCGCCGGTGGCCGCCTGCCCCGAACTCGCCCAAGTGGCGCCACCATTGGTGGACTCTTGAACATAGCCGCTGGTCGGCTCGGCAAAGACGATCTGCCCATTGGCCGAACAGGCTACATAAGACCAATACCCGCTCAATTGGTTGCCGCTCACCTGGCTCCACGTAACGCCGGCATCCGAGGAGGCATACACGCCGGTCAGGTCCCCGCCCACCACGTACATGCGTCGACCATCGGCCGAGGCGGCCACGCTGTGGCCGTCGCTGGTGGGGCTCTGAATCAATTGCGTCGGGAAAGCGCTGCGATAGCAGGCAAAGTTGCCCAGGACCGACTGGCTCGAATTCTCCTTCACCAGCCAGCCGCCTCCGCCACCGCCGGAGACGCGCACGATATCACCCACAAAAAGCGTCGAAGTGGCCGGCAACGTCACGGTGCTCAGACCGGCGTTGAGGAGCAGATACCCGGAATCGCGCACGGCGTTGGTGCTGGTGGCGTAAAGAGGCAGCCAGCCAACGAGGCCGTTGCCGAAGAAACTGCCCACGAAATAGTTGGCATTGTTCGTAAAGGTGTTGGTGCCGCTAAAGACGTCGGCCGCCGCAAAGGAATTTGGCCCCGTAAACGTATTCGAGCCGTTGAAAAGGTTGCCCACCTTGAACGTCACCGGACTGAGGTACGTATTGGTGCCGGAATAGGTCTGGTTGGTATTCAGGAACGCCACGTTCGTTTGCAACCGGGCATCGGCGAGTGTGCCGCTGGCGATGGCGGAGGCATCCAAATTGGTCAACGCGGCGCCGTTGCCGCTGAATGTGCCAGCAAACACGTTGCTGCCGCTCGCAAAGTCCACGGCATTCGAGTAAGTCCCCGCGACCAGCGTCGAGGAAATGGTCCCCGCCAGTTGGCTGGCCTGCACGGTGCCGAGCAGGTTGCTGGCGCTGGTGGCAAACAGCGCGTACGGCACCGGGAGGATGGGCTGCCGCGGCGTCAGCGCCGTAAAGCTGCCACCCCCGGCTGGCCGCACCGCCACATCCAGCCAGTCGTTGGACCCGTTGGACGTGCCATCAAATATGCCGGCGCCAAAATCGAGCCTGACGGCGAACAAGCCGTCGGTGACGGCCACGGACGAATTCGTCAGCCAGCCGCTCACCTGGGTGCCGTTGGTGACGGCACTGAAAACGGCAAACCGGAAATCGAAGTTGGTGTTGGCTGGCGCGCCGGCATCATCCAATCGGCCCTGATAGGAAATCGCCGTCCCCTGCCCGTGTAGGTTCCATGCCGCCACCAAGACCAAGGCCGCGGCCCAAACAGAATTGAAAAGTCGCCGATGCACGGGCATACAATGCCGCGTCCCCCGCCACAGATCAACACCTAAGCGCCTGTCCCACCCCCCACCACATAAACATGCGATGGGACCCAAGGAACTTTTTGTTTGCCGCCGCCGGTCTTAAAATTTAGTCTCTGCCAACGCCGGGAAGGAACCGGTGCGACCTGTATTTTTTCACCCTAATTATGAACAAACCACTGACGGGGGCCGAACTGAACGATTTGATCGCGGGCCTGAACAAACTATCGCGCAATCTTTGGTGGTGCTGGAATCAGGAGGCGCAGGACCTGTTCCAACGGCTTTCACCGCGTGGCTGGCAGAACCTCTGGCACAACCCGGTGGCCGTTCTCCGCGAGGTTTCCGAGTATGAACTGCGCGTCCACCTGCAGGAACCTGGCTTCGCCGACCGCGTCCGCAACGTCCTGCGCGATTTCCACAGCTATTTGAACGACCAGAACACCTGGTGCCACCAAAACGCCCCCGCCCTCCATAAGAATCCCGTCGCCTATTTCTCAGCCGAATTCGGTTTCCATGAATCCCTCCCCATTTCCGCCGGCGGACTGGGCATCCTGGCGGGGGACCATGCCAAATCGGCCAGCGACCTGGGCTTGGGCTTTGTCGGCATCGGCCTGTTCTATCGCGAAGGCTATTTCCAGCAGGCGATCGACACCAACAACTGGCAAACCGAGTACTACAACCCGGTGGATCCCCATAACGTGCCGCTGGAACCCGTGCTGGATGCAGACGGTGACCGGCTGGTCTGCACGGTGGAGATCGGCTTGAATGCCGTGGATTTTCAGGTCTGGCGCACGAACGTGGGCCGCGTGCCGGTCTTTTTGCTGGATACCAACCTCCCGGAAAACGAACAGCATTTCCGGGATCTGACCAACCGCGTGTACGGCGGTGATAGCACCACCCGCATCATGCAGGAAATCCTGCTGGGCATTGGCGGCGTGCGCTTGCTGCGCACCCTGGGCATCGAACCCTCCACCTTCCACATGAACGAGGGTCACGCGGCGTTTCTCACCCTGGAGCTGATTCGCGAGAAGATGGCTGCCGGCAAGTCCTTCGCCGACGCCCAGGCCCAGACCAAGACCGAGTGCATCTTCACCACCCATACGCCGGTGGAGGCCGGGCACGACCGCTTCAGCTCGGAGCTGATGAACTACGCCATGCAGCGTTTTCTCACGCAGTTGCCCGTGCCGTTCACCGACTTGGTCGGCCTCGGCCGCGTCAAGCCGGAGGATGAACATGAGACGTTTTGCATGACCGTGCTGGCCTTGAAGCTCTCCCGCGCCGCCAACGCCGTCAGCGAGCTTCACGGCGACGTCAGCCGCCGCATGTGGCAGGCGCTCTATCCGGGCAAAAAGCAGAATGAAGTGCCCATCGGCCACATCACCAACGGCATTCACCTGCTGGGTTGGATGAAAGGTTCCGCCCGCCAGTTCTGGCGCCATAAGTTATCCGACGGCACCGACGAGCAAACCAAGTTTTTCCGCGAACGCTTCGGCGCAAACTGGGCCGCCGCCGTCAACGACTCCGAGTTTTGGGCCAAGATGACCGATCCAAACTTCGTTTCCGACGAGGAACTCTGGGCCCTGCGCTACAAGCTGCGCCGCGAGCTCATTGAATACGCCCGCCGCCGCCTGCTCGAACAGAGCCAGCGCGTCACCCAGGGCGACTATGTGCGTTTCGACCGGCTGTTGAACCCCGATGCCCTGACCATCGGTTTCGCCCGCCGTTTCGCCACCTACAAGCGCGCCCCGCTCATCTTCCAGCAGTTCGACAACATCGTGAAGCTGGCCAAGGACAAGCACCGCCCGGTGCAATTCATCTACGCCGGCAAGGCGCATCCGCGCGATGACGCCGGCAAGCGCTTCATCCAGCAGATCATCCACCTGAGCAAACACAGCGAACTGGCCGGGCATTTGGTTTTCATCGAAAACTACGATATTCACGTGGCCCGGCAAATGGTGTCCGGTTGCGACATCTGGCTGAATAACCCGCGCCGGCCGCTCGAAGCCTCCGGCACCAGCGGCATGAAAGCCAGTTGCCACGGCTGCATGAATTTCAGCATCATGGACGGCTGGTGGCGCGAAGGCTACGACGGCACCAACGGCTTTGCCATCGGCCCGGATTCACATCCGGACAACGTGGAGGAGCAGGACCGCGTGGACAGCGCCAATCTGTACAAGACGCTCACCGAACAGGTGGTTCCCATGTTCTTCAACCGGGACGTCAACGGCATCCCGCGCGAATGGCTCCGGCGCGTGCGCCGCGCCATGGCCACCTTGGTGCCGCAATTCACGACCGACCGGATGGTCAAGGAATACACCACCAAGTACTACACCAAGCACTGAGCGGCCGCCGGCGCGAATCATGGACGGAGCAAGTCCTCCAGCGCCGGGGCCAGCTCCGCAAACCGGAAGGGAAAGCCGGCCGCTTGAAATCTCGCCGGCAGGCATCGCTGGCTCACCAGAGCCAGCGAGCCTTCCGTTCCCATCAGCCGCGCCCCCAACCGCACCGCCCATGCCGGTGCCGGCGGGCTCCAGGGCCGGTGCAAAACCCGGCGCAGTTCCCGCATCAATTGCGCGTTGGTCACGGCCTGTGGGGCCACGGCATTGAACCCCCCCGCCAACCGCTCGTCTTCTACCACCATTCGGAACATCGATACCAAATCGGCCAAGTGGACCCAACTAACGTATTGCCGACCGCTGCCGGCCGGGCCGCCCAAGAACCAGCGCGTCATTCTCGCCAACACCGGCAACGCCCCGCCCCCGCGGCCCAACACCACCCCAATACGCAGCGTCGCCTTGCGGGGCACCCCCACGGCCGCCGCGGCCACCGCCGCTTCCCACTGCCGGCAAATCCCGGCCAGCTCATCGCCGCCGACCGGCGCGCGCTCATCCCCCGCCACCGCCCCGGTGTCGCCATAAATGCCCACGGCCGCCGCTTGCAACCAAACCTGCGGTGGGGTGCGAACACCCGCCATCGCGGCGGCGATCGCGTTCACCGAGTTGACGCGCGAAGTCGTGATCTCCCGCAGGTTCGCGGGAGTATGCGGACAATTGATGCTCTTGCCGGCCAGGTTAATGACCGCCGCCGCGCCCTCCAGGAGTGCTCCCCACGGTCCCACCGTGGCGCCGTCCCAAGCCGCCTCCACCACACCGTCGGTCCGCTGACGGGGCGAACGCGTCAACACCACCACCGACCTCCCGGCCGCGGAAAATTCGCGCGCGAGGGCGCTGCCAATAAAGCCGCTGCCGCCGGCGATCACAATGCGCGGGGAAGTCATGGCCGTGGCTTCAGGCTTTCTGCAAGGCTAGCTGGGGCCGGTTTTGGGCCGTAAGCGGATTCACCCGGAAGCCGCCCCGTTCGAGCTGAACCAGCCAGCCGTGGATCAGCCACCGCACCGCCTCGAGGTTCAATTGTTCATGGCGCGCCGGGTACGGGTCCAGGTTCGTCCGCGCCAGCTTCAACAACGCCGCGGAAGGCCGCAGCCGATTCTTCTGCAAGTGCACAAACGCGCCCGCCAGTTGGATCAGCGCCTTGTAGAAATTGCCGTTGGGACCCATCCGGTCGGGCAACCAGAGATCCTCCAGCACCTCGTGCGCCTCAAAAAAGAGCTGGCCATTGAAACACTCAAAATAACCCACGTACCGCGCATCCAGCGGCTGACCCTGATAAGTGTCCACCATCGCGGCAATGCGGGCGCTTTTGTAACTCACGAGGCAAATATAGTTTATGCCCGCAGGGATGACAAATAACTTGAAAAGCCGCCGGTCCGGGCGCAGTCTTAACCCGAAGTTTATAACCGACCTTTGTATGAAAACACGAATTTTGATCGTTTTCCTCGCCGTTGTCTTTGGCATGGGGGATATCACCGTCAGCCGCGCCAGCGATGACAACGACATCGCCACCATCACCGATATCGTCTTGGTGCGTCCGGGTTGTTTCGTGGCCACGGTGCTGGGTTCGGCCATCTTTGTGGTGGCCCTGCCCTTTGCGGCGGCCTCCGGCAGCGTGCACAGCACGGCGAATACGCTGGTGCTCACCCCGGCCGACGCCACGTTCACCCGCCCGCTCGGCGATTTTGATTCCCTGGAATAGTCCGCCGGAGCCTTCGTGCCCTGCGTTGACAACTTCCCCGCCCTGCGACATTCTGCGGTGATGTCAAAACCTGCTTTAGGGCGTGGGCTGGGCGCGTTGTTGGGCGGCAATCCGCCGCTCGCGTCGGTGTCCACCCCGGCCACCGCCAGTGCGGCGCCCGATGACCGCGAACGCGTACAGCGCGTTCCGTTGAGCCGCATCCGGCCGTCCGCCTTGCAGCCGCGCAAGGAATTCGCCCCCGAAGCCCTCCAGGAACTGGCCGACTCCATCCGCGAACAGGGCATCGTCCAGCCGCTCATCGTGCGCGAGCGCGGCGGCTTCTATGAGCTCATCGCCGGCGAACGCCGCTGGCGCGCCGCCCAACTCCTTAATCTGCCCGATGTCCCCGTCATCAGCCGGGAAGCCGATGACCGCTCCGTGCTCGAACTGGCGCTCATTGAAAACCTCCAGCGCGAAAACCTGAATGCCCTCGAGGAAGCGCTCGGCTACGCCCAATTGGCGGACCAGTTCCAGCTCACCCAGGAGGAAATCGCCGTCAAGGTGGGCAAAAGCCGGGCCGCCGTGGCCAACGCCACCCGCCTGCTCAAGCTCCCGCCTTCCATCCAGGCGTTGCTGCGGGCAAACCGCCTCTCCGTCGGCCACGCCAAGGTCATCCTCGGCCTCGCCGACCCGCACCAGCAGGCCCTGGCCGCCGAACGCATTGTGAAGGAAGGCCTCAACGTCCGCCAAACCGAGGGCCTCATCGCCAAGATCCAGGCGCGCGCCCAACATCCCGCCGTCCCTGCCCCCGTCGCCGCTCTCATCCCGGTGGACTCCAACATCGCCCGGCTCGAGGCCAAGCTCCGCGACAAGTTCGGCACCAAGGTGCGCTTGCAATACGCCCAAGGCAAAGGCGCCCTGGAAATTGCCTTTTTTAGCGATGCCGAACTCCAGCGGGTCCTGGAAATAATGAACGTGACGGCGGACTGACCCATCTCCATAGCAACCAGCCACCCGACCTCTCCATGATGCTTGAAATTGTGAAATACGGCCATCCGGCCCTCCGCAAAAAAGGCGAATCGATCGCCGCCCTCACCCCGGAAATCAAGAACCTCATCGTCGACATGTTTGAGACCATGGCCGAAAACCATGGCGTGGGATTGGCAGCCCAACAAGTCGGCGTAGCCAAACAGCTCGCCGTCATTGATGTGCGGGACATGACCGACCGGCCCTCCACCCTGGAACTGGACGGGCAACCGGCCGATCCAGCGACCATCATGCCGTTGGTGCTGATCAATCCCGAGATCACGCCCGTGAGTGAGCCGGTGACCGGACCGGAAGGTTGCCTCAGTTTCCCGGAGATTTTCGCGGATATTTCGCGCCCGGGCATGGTGGATGTGAAGGCGTTGGACGGCAAAGGCAAGCCGATCGCCTTCCGTTGCGGCGGCCTGCTGGCACGCGCCATCCAGCACGAGAAAGATCACCTCAACGGCGTCCTCTTCATTGACCGGATGGACAAGAAAACCAAAGCCGCCTTGCAACCCGAACTGGACGCGCTCCACGCCATCACCAAGGCGGAGCTGAGCCAAAAGAAATAATCCCTTCCCCGATCCACGACTGCTTTGGCGGGATTCCGTTTGCCGTTCCTATTTTCCAGCTCCCCTCCGGGGACTGGCGATTCGAGATTATTAACTGGGGATATCGTCCCGTGCGGTTGCCCAACTCCCGGCTGCCGACAGGGTTGCTTCCAGCGCTCTCAGGTGGCAGCCACCCGCTCCAGACTCACGCATTTGTAATGATCGTCGCAGCGGAGCACAAAATCCCCGTGAATACCCTCCGGCAGGATGTGATGCTGTAATAGCGAGGCGGGAAATTCAACCACTTGGCCGTTGTACGCCCGCACGACGACGCTCTTGGCCGTGCCGCGATAGTATTGCAGAAACTCTTCGGATGACAGGTCCAAACGAAACGCATAGCGGTTCATATCGTAAGTCTCCGGTTGTTGATTTCACATTCAACGGTCCAGCGGCCGCGGACTGCGCCCGTCTCGGGCGCTGAGATGCGATTCCGCGCCGAGCGCCACCCATCTCTACGCCCCAAAACGAACGGCCGTTCCATCACGCTTTGCTCAAACTT
>CAYTJG010000037.1:19359-25973 GCA_964437865.1 uncultured Bifidobacteriaceae bacterium
CGCGGCCGCAACGCTCGCACGCATCAGCGGCCGGGACGGCCGCGGACCGAACCGGCCCGCGCCCGTCTCGGGCGCTGAGATGCGATTCCGCGCCAAGCGCAACCCAGCTCTACGCCCCAAAACGAACGGCCGTTCCATCACGCTTTGCTCAAACTTTCCGCGGCCGCAACGCTCGCACGCATCAGCGGCCGGGACGGCCGCGGACCGAACCGGCCCGCGCCCGTCTCGGGCGCTGAGATGCGATTCCGCGCCAAGCGCAACCCAGCTCTACGCCCCAAAACGAACGGCCGTTCCATCACGCTTTGCTCAAACTTTCCGCGGCCGCAACGCTCGCACGCATCAGCGGCCGGGACGGCCGCGGACCGAACCGGTCCGCGCCCGTCTCGGGCGCTGAGACGTGATTCCGCGCCAAGCGCCACCCAGCTCGATGCCCCAAAACGCATGGCCGCTCCATCACGCCCTGCTCAGATTTTCCGCGGCCGCAACGGCCGCGAACCGCGCCGCATGGTCACTTTACAAAATCCACCAGCCCCACATCGATGTTCTGGCCGCCTTCGGTCTGGTGGCAATGCACCGCCACCGTCACCGTGGCGCCCGGTTTGAGCAGTTCCAGCGCGGCCGGCGAAATCTCCAGCGGCACATAGCTGCTCACGAAGCTCACTTCCGACGACGCCAAAACCCCGTTCACATAAATCTCCACGTCCTCGTCATGGTCCACGTAAAAACGCAGATTATGGAATTTCCCGTCCGGCAGGGTGACGTCGCGCCGCAGCCAGATATCATCCGTATCCCAGCGCGTGTGCAAATACGCTCCCGGCGTGCCTTCCGTGCCAAAACTGGCCACGCCTTCCGCCCAACCGCGCGCGTCAAAATTCGGCGCCGTCCAGTTCGCCGACGGTTTCTTGACCGTATAATGCCAGGTCGCCGGCTCCGTCTTGGCCGTCGGCACCACGATCGTATATTTGTGCTCCGGCGGCAGCGGCGCCCAGTGGCCCGTCTTGGTCGTGTCGCGGCTCGCCCATTTCTGCCAGAGCTCGCGATCCGTCAACATCTTGATGAACAAGCCGCCAATCACCGGCCGCGCATGCATGCCGTCGCTCTTGAGGTTATCCGTCTCATAGGAATCCACGAACGGCGACCGCGCCGTGGTGTGGTTCAAATAATCGTAGGTCGGCGCAATGATCGCCTCGAAATCCGCCGGATCCGTCGCCAGCGAGGCGCTCCAGAAGGACCAGTCGGTCTTGGTCAAATGCGTCCGGGAATCCAGCGGCACACCGTAGCGCTGCATCATCTTCTTGTAATGGGCCACTTCCATCGCCGCCACCGACGGCGGAAACACGTTCAAGCCCAGGATGCGGTCCCACACCAGATTGTACTTCTGGCTCCAGGTGTTGGGCTTGTCAAACGCCAGCCGAAAATGATCGCCGTCCGCCGCCACCTGCACCCAATGCGCCGCGTCCGTCTTGGCCAGTGCGGCGTACTTTTCGGCGGTCGATCGATCGCCGCGCAGCCGGCACAAATCGCCGTAGGCCGCCAGGCCCAGAATGGCCTTCACCGACAAATTGGAGTTGTGCGCCAGATGCCCCATGAAGTCATCCGTGCAAAGCTGTTCTTCCGGATCCAAGCCGTAGCTTTCCAGGTACTTTGCCCATTCGGTGAGCTTCGGCCACCAAGGTTTGAGCCACTTGGCGCTGCCCGTCCCCTGCGAAACGGCGTCGCAGAGAATCAGCATGTTGCCGCTCTCCTCCACCGGCATGCCTTCGCCGCCGTCATCCGTGCCGCGGGCCAGCGGATACGTTCCGAGATCGTGGGGGGCGTTCGGGAATTTCCAATGCCAGGAGGCCGCGTAGCTCAAAATGGGCACCAGCGTGGCCTTGGCCAGCGTGGGACTCAGCAACAGCCACTGCGGATCCATCGGAAAGAACACGTCCACGGTGCCAATGTCGCCGTTGCTCGTGTTCTCCTTGGTGAAAAACAGCGGCTGCTTGTGCGGATCCGCCGCCAGGCCGCACGCCGCCGCGCATTGCCGATAGGCCAGTGCAATCATCTCCGCATACTTCTCCCCACCCGCCGTTCGTGCGTCCGCCATCAATTCCTCGTCGAACTTCGCGCAGCGCGCCGCCAGCCGGGGATAATCCGCCGACGCCTTTTGCAGCATGCCGGTGGCGGTGGCGCCGTTCCGCTGCCAATATGGCAGCAACGCCTGGCCAAAGTACTGGATGGCCACGATTTCATCATAGGCCACGATCACCTGCCGGGTGACCGCCAGGCTGCCCACGCGGCCGAGCTCAAAGTCAAAGGCCAGCACCGGCTGGTCCTGGTTCACCGCCCGCGGCATCTGGGTGTCGTCTTCGTCAGGCAACCGGCCGCTGGCCACAAAGGAATCCAGCAGCGCCTTGTTCGCACCAGTCGCGGCCGTGGCATCCGTCGCCGGCGCGGCGGCATAAGCGTATCCCCAATCGATCCGATGATCGTCGCCGCTGGAGCCCACCACCGGCTGTTGCACCGTGCCCACGCGCAACGCGATGAGCCGGCCGGCCGTTTGGCGGGACCAGTTGACTTGCTCCTTCGGGTCGTTCACCGCCAGTTCCGAGCTCGTGCTGTCGTAAAGCTCCACCGCATGGTCCTTGCCATCCACCGCCCGCACCTGCCACGTGAGGTAGCTCAGGGGCAAGGCAAACGCGTCCAAATCGTCCGGCAACGCCGGCGTCATGAACGTGAGGGTCAGATGGACGCCGGCGCCCTCGAATTCGTAAATGCTGCGCGTGGGCGTCACCTTCAATCCCGTCTGCGGCAGTGCCGGCAGATCGCTGGGATCGCGGCCCATCACGCGCCAGGCCTGGCCGTCCACGCGGATCAAGCCCACCAGCGACTGCTCGTGCTTGGTCCAATGAACGGTATTGCGGCCGGTCAATTGGTCGTCATCCGACCAAATGCTGAGGAAGGGATCGAACGTCACCAGCGGAACGGCTGGCGGCCGGAAGCTCTGCGCCCAACCGGCCACTGCGAGCACGGAAACAACTGCGAAAATACCAATCTTTTTCATGTCTGGGATCATAAACTTCTAACGCTGGCGGGGTAGCTTCAGGGTTGGAAATCGATCGTGCAATCCTTTTTTAACCAATCTCTTCTGCACGAGCCGACCTCCGCGCCAACCAGCGTCGGGGAGCCGCCTGCACAGCGGCCGCCCCCCGGATTAAGACCGATGATGGCCGGCGGACGCCGGCCCTATTTCCCGCAGCACTGCTTGTATTTCTTGCCGCTGCCGCAGGGACAAGGATCATTGCGGCCCACTTTGGGACCGGTGCGCACGGGCTTGGCCTTGGTCTTGGCTTCCGCCGCCGCCGCCGCCTCGCTCACCATATCGCTGCCGCTCTTGCCCTCCCCGCCGGTTGCCGGCGCCGCCGGGGTGTTGCTCGCCGATTGCTGCGTCTGCTGCTGCGCCAGGGTGCGCAGGTAATTCTCGAACGCCATGAGGCTCGAGGCGCTCCGGAAAGCGTTGTGGCAGATTTCCGATTTCACATTCACCATCAACTCGTCGAAAATCTTGAACGCTTCAGCCTTGTACTCCAGCAGCGGATCCCGCTGGCCGTAGCCGCGCAAGCCGATGCTCGTCCGCAAACTGTCGATCTCGTAAAGGTGATCCTGCCAGAGCTTGTCGATGGATTGCAGGATCGTATAACGCTCCACGGTGGCCAGCTTCTCCGGATCATCGAAGCTGATCTTCACCTCGTAGGCGTTGCGCACCTTGTCCGAAATGTAGTTGCAGACCGCAAACTGCGCCTCGTTGAGGTTTTCAAACACGGAGCCGGCCACGGGCTTTTCCTTGCCCGCACGGGCCACCGCCGCCAGTTCCGCCTCGGGAATGCCCACCGGGAAATTGAGGTTCACCCAGTCGGCCAGCGGCCGCAGCCGCCATTCCACCACGTCGCTCTCCGCCGAGGTGTGCTCCTCCACCTTGAGCAGCACCACTTCCTCGATGATGTCCATCAGCCGGTCGCGCACATCCGGGCTGGTGATGATCTCGTTGCGAAAGCCGTAGATGACCTCGCGCTGCTTGTTCATCACGTCGTCGTATTCGAGCGTGTGTCTGCGCTGCTGAAAATGGTGTTGCTCCACCTTCTTCTGCGCTTGTTGGATCGAATGGTTGAGCAGGCCGTGCTTCAGCTCCTCGCCCTCCTCCAAGCCCATGCGCTCCATGAGCTTCACAATCCGGTCGCTGCCGAACAACCGCATCAGGTCATCCTCCAGCGAAATGAAAAAGTGCGATGAACCCGGATCGCCCTGGCGCGAGCAACGGCCGCGCAACTGGCGGTCAATCCGGCGCGATTCGTGGCGCTCGGTGCCCAGCACGTGCAACCCGCCCACCTCCGCCACGCCGGGCCCCAGCTTGATGTCCGTGCCGCGGCCCGCCATGTTCGTGGCAATGGTGATGGCGCCGCGCTGACCGGCGCGCGACACGATCTCGGCTTCCTGCTCATGATACTTCGCGTTGAGCACGGAGTGGATCAGCCCCTCCTTCTTCAACATGCGCGACAGCATTTCGCTGGTTTCCACCGAGATGGTCCCCACCAGCACCGGCCGGCCCAGCAAATGCAGTTCCTTGATCTCCTTGACCACTGCGTTGAATTTCTCCCGCCGCGTCTTGTACACCGAATCGTCCGAATCCTTGCGGATGTTCGGCTGATTCGTGGGAATCGTCAGCACGCCCAGCTTGTAAATGTCAAAAAATTCCGCTGCCTCCGTCTCCGCCGTGCCGGTCATGCCGGCCAGTTTGGCGTAGAGCCGGAAGTAGTTCTGGATGGTGATCGTGGCCAGCGTCTGGGTCTCGCGTTCGATCTGCACGCCTTCCTTGGCCTCCACCGCCTGGTGCAATCCATCGCTCCAGCGACGGCCCGACATGAGCCGGCCCGTGTGCTGATCCACGATGATGACCTTGCCCTCCTGCACCACGTATTCCACGTCCAACTGGTAAAGGCTGTAAGCCCGGAGCAACTGCGAAATGGCGTGGATTTTCTGGGCCTTGGACTCGAAATCCGCCTGCATCTTCGCCTTCTTCTCCATCCGCGTGCGCGCGTCTTCGCTGCCCGCATCGATGTCGTGCAGCATCGTGGCGAGATCCGGCAGCACAAACGCATCCGGATCCTCCGGGCTGATGAGACTGCGGCCCTTCTCCGTGAGATCCGCTTCCTTGCTTTTTTCATCGATCGCGAAAATCAACTCCTCCTTTTCGCGGTACAAATCCACCTTCTTCTGGTCCTTGTGCAGTTCCAGCTCGGCCCGGTTCATCAAGCCTGCGTTCTCCGGGTTTTCCAGCACCTTCAACAGGCCTTCGGACTTGGGCTGGCCGGTCTTCACGCGGAACAAGAGCAGGCCGATCTGGTGCTCCAGTTCACCGACGTCCGGCACATTCGAGCCATCGGTCGGGCGCAATTTCTTGAGGAGTTCCTCCGCCTCCCGCAGATAGCGCCCGCAAAGCTGTTGCTGCGCCCGCACCAGGCTTTCCACCGCCGGCTTCCACTGGGCGTATTGCTCGTCAAACGTATGCATCGATGGACCGCTGATGATCAGCGGCGTGCGGGCCTCATCGATCAGGATCGAGTCCACTTCGTCCACGATGGCGAAGTAATGGCCGCGCTGCACCTGGTCCTCCTTGCGCAACGCCATGCCGTTGTCCCGCAGATAATCGAAACCAAATTCCGAATTCGTGCCGTACGTGATATCGCAGTAGTACTGCTCCCGCCGCACGCTCGGCGACTGATCATGCACGATCACGCCCACCGTCAGCCCGAGGAAGCGGTAGATGGCGCCCATCCATTCGGCATCGCGCGCCGCCAGGTAATCATTCACGGTCACCACGTGCACGCCCCGGCCGGACAGCGCATTCAGGTAAACCGGCAGCGTGGCGACCAGCGTTTTGCCTTCGCCGGTGGCCATTTCGGCAATCCGCCCCGTGTGCAGGGCATACCCGCCAATGAGCTGCACGTCAAACGGCACCATCTCCCATTTCAGCGGATGCTCCCGCACGGTGATCTCCTGGCCGCACAGCCGCCGGCACGCGCTCTTCACCACGGCAAACGCTTCCGGCAGAATCTCCATCAGCTTCTGCGCCAGTTGTTCATTATCCTGAATTTGGGATAGCTCCGCCTTCCACGCGGCCGTCTTGGCCCGCAGCTCATCGTCGGACAGTTTTTGCAGCCCCGCCTCGAACTCGTTGATCTGCCCTACAACCGGACGGATTTTTTTCACGTCGCGGTCGTTTTTGGTTGGAAAAATCTTCCTGAAAAACGTCATGGTTGTCGTCCCATCAATTGTTTAAAAATGAACGAATACGCTACGCGATGGGAAGCACACCGTCAAAGCGAATCGGCGCCTTCGTGACCTCGGCCCGGACGGCTGACCAGCCAAATTTTGTCCTCCCAGCCACGCCACTGGTTCTCTAGCGCAAGCGGTGACGGGTGCTTTTTTGCTCCCTTTTGCACTCCAGGAATTTTTGGGGTCACATCTCGACATTCGATTCTGCTGAAAAAGCCTTGGGCTATTTTTTCAGCCGGAGAGCCGTTTTTTTAGCTTGCAGCCGACGTAATCTCAGGTCCGTGCGTTCCAGCAGTTGC
>CAYTJG010000037.1:26073-30874 GCA_964437865.1 uncultured Bifidobacteriaceae bacterium
TTCAGCCTTCAGCCTTTCCAAGTCCGCGCCTTCCCGATGCAGGATCGTGGCCTCCACTTTGGGCACGTACATCTGGGTCTCAGCCGGCAGATGGGTGGCGATGCCATCATACGTCTTCACATGATGGCGCTTCAGGGATTTTTCGACGGTGCCCGCGCCGCAATTGTAGGCCGCCACCGCCAGCCGCCAGTCGCCAAACTGGCGATGGAGCTCGCTCAATTGCCGGGCCGCCGCCGCCGCCTCTTTTTCCGGCTGACGACGCTGGTCCCGCGGCCACAAGCTCAGACCATACCGCTTGGCGGTCGCCGGCATCATCTGGAAAACACCGGCCGCCCCGGCCGGACTGCGCGCCCGGGCATCAAACCCGGATTCCACTTCCCCCAGCCAGACCAGTTCCGGCGGCACATGTTCACGGGCAAAGACCGCCTTCAGCTTGGGCACGATCTCCGCCGCGCCCTTCGGCCACGGCCGCGGAGCCACCTTCCGAATCCAAAGCTCCTCTTCCACCTTGAAGGGCGGGTTCGCCGGCGGCGGCAGCGGTTTTCCCGGCTCCAGCTGGGGCGGCGGCGCGGTCCGCTGCAATTCCTCCGCGGCCTCAAAATAATCCATCCGTTCGCGCAGCCATGCCGCGTAGGGCTCGGTCTCTTCGTGGGCGTCCAGCAACGGTAGAATCGTGTTGGCGGCAGCTTTCAACTGGGCGGTGTCCAACACATAATCCCCCTGCAGATAATCCTGATAGTGTTTGAGAAAGTCCTGCACCTTTTCGCGATCGATGCTTTGCAGCGCCTGCAATACTGAAGGATCCAAGTTCTCCTGGGCGAACTGCTGCGCCGCATCCAGCACGTCGTCCAGATCCATTTCATTCGTCTGGGTGGAGGCGGTGCCCGCCGTCACCAGCAGCAGGGCCAGGCCCAGGGCGAAGGTGGCGTGGGAGGCGAAACGCACGGACCGAATACCGACAAACCGCCCGGCCACCGGCGAATCGCCCCACGGGGCGCCGCGGTTTGCAGCTCGCGCTCGGTTTTCGGTTTTCAGAGGAGGGATCGGGTCGGCGTCAATTACTACTCTGCTGCGGCACAGTGAATTTCTTCAACATGGCGCTCTCAATATCCGACCAGGAGGCGCAACCACTGGCCTTGGTGCCAGCCGCCACACCGCTCGCATAGGCCGTGGCCGACGAAGTTCCTTGCACGACCCACGCCTGATTCCCCAGGTACACCACGCTGGAGCCCGGCAGGGCCATGTCCACAAAGCTGCCGTAATCGGCGTAGGAAGCCAGTTGACCAGAGCTGCTGAGCGCGGTCACGGCGTTCACGCCGGGAATGGCCGCCGGGTAGTTGGGCGTGGTGACGGGTTCATTGCCCGCCGCCGCGAAAATCACGACGCCTTTGGCCAACGCCTGCTGAATGATGTCGTCCAGCACCGCCCCGTCCGTGGTGCCGGCCAGGCTCATGTTCAACACGGTGGCCCCGCCATCCACGGCCGCCTGCACGCCCAGCGCCACGTTCCAACTGGTCGTCGTCTCACTGCTGCCATAGACGTTCACCGGCAAAATGCGAACGGAACTGCTGCTGCTTTGCTGGGAAACCGCGCGTAAAATGGTCTGTGCCATGGCCGTGCCGTGCGTGGGCGTGGTGGCACTCAGCGAAGTGCTGTCACCAGTCACGTTGACACTCTTCATCACGAACGGATCCAATGAACTGCCGAGCGATTGCACGCCGGTGTCAATGAGCCCCACCACCGGGTTGCAGGGATCGCTGCTGTTGTTGGAGTCCAACGTCAGTGACACCGGCCCGGTGCCGCCGGTGCTCGCCAATTGCTGCGGCGTAACCGGCGGGTCAAACTGGTAATTATAATCCACCGACGCCACTTGCGGGTCGGTTTGCAGACTGGTCAGGGCTGAATCCGTCGTCGAGGCATCCGAAAACTCCAGGAGATAAATGCCCAGCTTGTCGTTCCGGGAGATCACCTTGGCCCCGTGCGCCTTGGCTATGGCGTCGATATTCGCGCCGGACTTGAGGTGGACCATGAGTTGGTTGGCCACGTGCCGCTTCACCGGCGCCGGGCGCGCCGTCTTGGCCGCGACCTGCTGGGTGGCGTGCTGGATGGTGGTGCTGAACACGTACAGTTCCTGGGGACCATTCGTCTGCGGCACGAAAGCGTAGTTCAAGTCGCCCAGCAGCTTTTGCAGGGCGTCCCCGGCCGTGAGGTTGCGGAATTTCACCGAAGCCTCATGCGCGGCCCCCGGCTCCACGAAGATGTGCCACCCGGTCTGATGCGCAATGTCCTCCAATAACGGCCAGAGCGATTCCCCACGGATATCGGCGCTCACCTGGTTGCGGTCCGCCTGCCAGACCAGCAAGTTGGTCCCGGCGGCGCGTCCCAGTAACGCCCAGCCGCCCACCAGCGCCAGCACCAGCAAAACTTTCACGCGTAAGAGGTTCATTTGCAGTATAGAGGTTACGGCAGCCCCCAGCGTTCAGCCATTTATTTCTTCAGCACGGACCGCACCCAGTCCTGATGATCCAGATACCAGCGGATGGTTTCCCGGATGCCCTGCTCGAACTTGTGCGCCGGCGCCCAGCCCAACTCCTGCTGAATCTTGCTGGCGTCGATGGCATACCGGCGGTCATGCCCGGGCCGGTCGGTGACAAAGGTGATCAACTGACGCGAGTTGCCGCCCAGTTCCGGCGCAAATTCATCGATCGTGTCGCAAATCAGCCGCACGATGTTCAGGTTGGCCCATTCGTTGTGGCCCCCAATATTATACGTCTCCCCCAGCCGGCCTTTTTGCAGCACAGTCCACAGCGCCTCGGCATGGTCGCGCACGTACAACCAGTCGCGCACATTCAGGCCATCGCCGTAAACGGGCACCGGTTGGCGCGCCAATACGCTCTGGATGACCACCGGAATCAACTTTTCCGGGAACTGGTACGGTCCGTAGTTGTTGGAACAATTGGTGATCACCGTCGGCAGCCCGTAGGTATGATGATACGCCCGCACGAGGAGATCGGAGGACGCCTTGCTGGAGGAATAGGGGGAGTTGGGCGCATACGGCGTGGTCTCCGTGAAAAAGCCCGTGGCGCCCAGCGACCCATAAACTTCGTCCGTGGAGACGTGATGGAATTTGCGATCCGCGAACCGGCCGTTCCAAAAGCCGCGGCAGGCTTCCAGCAGATTGAAGGTGCCCACGATGTTGGTGGTGATGAAATCGCCCGGGCCGGTGATGGAGCGGTCCACGTGCGACTCCGCCGCCAGGTGCATGACATGCGTGATGGCATACTGCTCCACCACCCGCAAAGTGGCCGCCTTGTCCCGCAAATCCACCCGCTCAAAAACGTATTTGGGATGCGGCGCCACCTGCACCAGATTCTCCAGCCGGCCCGCATAGGTGAGGCAATCCAGGTTGACGAGCCGGGTGACCCGCGGATCGTCAATGACCTGGTGAATGAGGTTGGAGCCGATGAAGCCGGCCCCGCCGGTGATGAGCAAATTCATGATTCGGATTGCGACTGACGATTGACCATGTGTACTAAAATCTTAAGAAAAACACCGGTTCTGGACCCCGCGTTCGTGATTCGTCATCGGCCGGTTCCCCTGGGCGATGCCTATTCCGGACGCCAATTTTTCAGTGAATCCTCCAGCGCCTCTTCCACGGGGCGCAGCCGGACGCCGGTGGCCACCAGCTTCGAGACGTCCAACACGCAATTGGAACGCGGCGTCTTCGCCGCCTGGCGGTAAAACTCGTCGTCGTTTGCCCAGAATTCAAACTTCCGCGCCGGGCGCAGGTGTTTCTCGATCAAATCGATCACGTGCCGCGTGGTCACGTAACCCGGGTTAGTCACGTTGTAGGTGCCAAAGGGCGCGCCCGCCTGCCACAGGTCCAGGCAGGCCTTGGCAAAATCACCCCGGTGCGACACCGAATTCACGTTTTCATACACCTTTTGGTAGCGCTGCACCTTGCTCAGGTAATTCCGCATGCTGTCAAATTCGTCGAACGGAATGCGCAGCCGCCAGATATAGCTCCGGCCCAGGCCGGCCACGGCTTCCTCGCCCAAGGCCTTGGTGCCGCTGTAAAAGCTGCAGGGCAGGTCGCGAAACGTAAAGTTGGGCAGGTCCGACTCGGTGAAACCGAGAATGACCGGCGAACGCTGCTCCGCCAGCGCATGCAACGCCGGTTGGGTGAGGTCCTTTTCCACCCGCACCACCCCGTCCTGCTCAATCTTGGCGCCGGAATAGATGCAGCCGGAGGAGACATGCCCCCAAGGGATCTCCGCCGCCGAACAGGCACTGGCAATGGTCTGCGGCAACAGCGTATTCCCCAGCAGCGTGCCGGCCTTGTCCAACTCGCAGGCGTCCACGTTGGGCTTCCCCGTGTACCCCGCGCAGTTCACCAGGAACGACGGCTTCTGCGCCCGCAAAAAATCCAGCAAAACCTCGAACCGCGTATAGTCCACCTGTTTGCGCGAAAGCGGCAGGAACTCCTGTTGGCGTCGCCGCAATTCCGCGGCAAACGCCTGGCCAATATATCCGGTGGCACCCAGCAATAAGATCATAAGGTAAAGTCAATCCGTCATTGCGGCCGTTTCGCTTCAGCCACCACTTCATTTTCCAGATAACAGCGGTACTCGCATTGGGGCATGGCCGCCACAATCTTCTCCAGCTCGGGGAGCGAGACAAACCCCTGCCGGAACGACGCCTCTTCGGGGCACCCGATCTTGACGCCGGCGCGCTTTTCGATGGTTTGCACATACGCGCTGGCATCGTGCAGGCTGCTGCTGGTGCCGGCATCCAGCCAGGC
>CAYTJG010000038.1:0-21821 GCA_964437865.1 uncultured Bifidobacteriaceae bacterium
GATTCCGCGCACCGGACGGTAGGGGATATCGCCGAGCAAGTAACTGATGGCAACGCAAAAGACGAAGTAGAGGCCGAGCAGGGGAAGAACCCGGCCGACACGTTGCCAGAAGCGGCCGAGTTGCTGGTAATGCAGCCATAAATCCTGGGCCTTCACTTGGGCCTGGGGCGGTGGCGTGGACGGCAGGCGCCATTTGTAAGTACAGGATTGGGACGTCAACGGCAATCGGTAGGTGCGGGTCAGACTGAGGGTGCCGGACCGCAGCGAGATGTAGGACCGGGCGACGAAGAAAACGGCCAGCACGGAAGCCATCAGGCGCAGGATTTCGGTAGGCCAAACACTGATGCCTTTGAAGAAATAGAACGGCTCGCCACTCTGGCCGGGCTGGCTATCCGTGAAGGCCGAATAGAGAAGCAGGAGGCTGATGGCCAACAACAGGGGAAAGCCAATCATGACGGATAGACGTTCATTTCGCCGCAACCGGTAATTCTGCTCGCCCGCCAGCCGGGCGGATTGGGCAGCCTCGGCCAGCTCGGTTAATTCTCTTGGTTCGTCCACCAATACCTCACTGGGTTCGGACTTTTGGGAATCGAGGATGGCTATGAACAGGTCGTGAAGGATATGACGGGTTTGTCGCATTTGCTGCGCTGAATTTTTTTCGAGAAAAACACCCTGGCTTTGGTTTTCCAAGCGCAATTGGCGCAAGCTGTTTTTTGTTTCCTGGCTTAAGGTCTTGGAATTCATCACATGTTCCAACGGCACGCCGTTTTGCAACACCCGCTGGTTGAGCAAATCGAGAAAATTCTGGGCTTCCTCGAGTGAAAGGTCTTGGCTGGCTTTATGCAAATTGGGTGCGGTGGGTGCCACGAGCTGCCACAGCCAGTGCGCGACCGGATCTCCCGTCTTGGAGTCAAACCGTTCCAGCAACTGGAGGGTGCGAGTGATTCCATGCCGTCCACCGACATCATCCATGCGCAGCCACAGGCATTCGATTTCGTATTGCTTGGCATCGGCGGTCATGCGTTGCAGCCAGCGGCAACTGCAGAACACCAGCCCCGCGCCGGAAAGGAGGGCGGTGACGAGGAGCACAATTTTCTGCCTTGGCTCAAAAGCTTTCAGGTCCCCGGCGGGAGGCGAAGGTTGAATCGCTCCGCCGTCCTTCACACTCAAGTCAAAGGCCTGATCGCGGCCGATTTCAAAACGCCGCGGGGGAATGGAATCCAGCCCGGCGAGCGTGGGGTTGCCCAACGCCGCCAGGGTGGCGGCGAACTGCGCGGTTTGGTCACTTTCCCGGAAGGGAGGAACGCTGCCTTGGAGTTCGGCTCTTAACTGGAGGCCATAGCTGCTCAAGACCACAAGATTACGTGACCAGCTTTGTTCTTTGGGATGTGAAAACCGGGCGTCGAGATCCGTGGTGAAAAAGACCACGTTTGGGAAGCAAGGCCGTAACACCTGCAGAATAACCAGGGTGTCGTAGGGATCGTTGCCACAGATGCCGATGGCATCAATTTGACCTTGGTCCGACGCGCGCAACCGATCCTGCAATCTCGTCAATTGGTCACCGAGTCGAATCATATAGTCGTACTGCGCCTCGCCTTCCGGCTTGCTTTCATTGGGATCGCCCGCCACCAGTTCCGTCAACGAGGGCTTCGGAAGCGAATCGGGGCCGGTCGGCTTCGTTTCCTTGGGGACCGTGGCCTGTCCGTCCAAACCGCGGAGGTAGGCGAAGCAATGGAGGTTGGCTGGCCAGTCGGTTCGGCCGGCAAGGTAATCAGCGATGAAGGTCTGGTCATTGGAGGCGTGTTGTTGGAAACAGGCGAGTTCCGCGGCATACGTCAGCTCGAGCATGCGCCCATAAAAGGTGTCCCATTCGGAGATTAAGACCAGGTGCTGGTTGGTTTGGGCGAGGTCAATGTGGCGGAGCTTGAGTTCGTCCAGTGCCTCGTTGGCCAGTTGGGCATCCGTGGCGGCAAAATTGTGGAAGGAACGGAACCAGAGATTGGTGAGGGATTTTTCCACCACCGCTCGGGGTGGGGAGCCGGTAGTCGGCACCAGTACGGCGTCCATTGCGCTGGGCGTGGGGCAGAAGACATCCACCCCATGCAGGACATTGGAAATGTCGGTTTGATGATTGGTGGAGATGAATGGGTTGTTGGATTCGTTTATGGCAAACGGTGGCAACATGTCGCGTAAGGTGGTTGAAGAGCGCGGTCCGATTAACTTCACGACGGCGAATAAGTTAGTGAGGTTTAATGGGGTGCTGGAGTTGAGAGCGGCGGCGTTGGTGGCCGGGATGGTGGTGATGGTGGTGATGCTGCTGTTGGTGGCGGGGATGGTGGTGGTGGCGACGTTGTTGGCGGTGACGCTGGTGATCGTGATGGAGGTATTGGCAACGGTGATATTAGTGACGGCACCGCCGGTAACGGCGGCGTTGGTATTGGCCAGTTCGTTGAGCAACAAGGCCAGCCGCGCGTGCGGGCAATCTTTGAATTGATCCTCGTTCAGCCACAATACGAGCACCTTCTTATCTGCGGCTGGATCGCTGTGAGCGTTAAAAACGCGGCTGCGATACCATTCGAAACTCAATGGCAGTTCATCTTGACAACCGGGGCCGTCGAGTGATTCGTTAATCGGGGAGAGAAGGCGCAGGGCACCAGTAGAGCCCGCCAACCATTGGTCCAGGGCGGACGCATTTGGCCAGGGTACCAGGAGGGCGCCTATATGGTCTTCGTCTTCCGGCGCGTAGCCGCTCTGTCCGAGTGCCGAGACAATGGCAAACCGGCTGCGTATGCGTGATTCGCGGTCCTCGCTGTAAGGTCCCCCTTCCAGCATGACGGGCAGCAAGAGGATCTTATCAGCGCTGGCCCGGGCTTTCGTTTGCGCCCGCAGCAAGCTGAAGGCCGCGGCTCCGCGGGCCTGCGCGGCGTTGGTCTTCCAGTCCAGAGGATCCTGCCACAGCCGGGCCTGGATGGCTTGGTTGGCAATGGATTGAGCGGCGGTTTCCTGGGGGGGATTCGGGCGCCCGCTGGTGGGACTCCTATAGGCAAACCACAGCCCGCCAATGCACGTGACCAGCGCGAGTACGGCGGTCAGGCTAATCGGTAATCCTGATTCGGAACTATGGTCACCCATAATCTTCCTTCTGCGAGCAAGACAGCGCTCGAACCGCGCCGAGCAACAATTATGCCCCCAAATTACAAGTGCAACCCGTCGCTTTCCTCCCTCCGGCCAATTGAATGAAAGTTATAAGAAATTATAGTAAGTATGTCAAGAAGTGATTGAGGGTTCGAAAGGGCCGGCGGGCATCCCGGTCGGGTTCCGGCGGGGGCGAGACCGGGGAGACCGACGGCGAGTCTTGCCAGGGCTGGGAAAGCTGCGCCGAGCCTGGCGAGGGGGCGGAAATGACGGGTTGGGTTCCCGGAGTTCCGACTCGCGC
The DNA here is from genome assembly GCA_964437865.1 of uncultured Bifidobacteriaceae bacterium. Lineage (GTDB taxonomy): Bacteria > Verrucomicrobiota > Verrucomicrobiia > Limisphaerales > UBA11358 > UBA11358. The sequence continues at coordinate 3,437 of CAYTJG010000038.1, forward strand.
GAATTTTTCCGGGCGGGCTTTGCCGGCGGTGGCCGTAACCCGGGCACACACCTCACCCATTTTGGTGATGCTCTCTTAACCGTGTTTGGGGATATGCAAGAACGCGGCGGTCACGTAGATTTTTTCAACAGCACAAAACGCAAACCAACCTGGAACAGACAATCCAGGTCGGGTTGGCGTTCACCCAAAATGAGAATAAGTCAACCATCGTCCCGTTGGCAGCCCAGCGCAGAGGCCAACCCACGTGTCGTAACGACTGCAAAACCACAAGGACTCAAATCCAATCAAACCATCATGAAGAAAACTAGATCCAACCCACGAAACCTCGCAGCGGGCCTGGCGTGTACGGCCGCGCTGCTCTTTGCCGGCGCCGCCTCGGCGCAATTGACCCTCACGACGTCCACCCAGTATGGCAGCGCGGGCGTTTACCCTTTCACCCCCACTTGGACCCCGGCCGCCAACAGCTTGATCGCCGGGCTGGCGCCCACCGTGGCCGTGGGCGATTTCGGCGTGGAGAATACGAACCGGAATGTGCTTAGCCTCACGGCTGGCGGCAGCCTCGCGCTCTACACCGTTTATGGCAATGCCGACGATTCCACGGGCACCTCGCTCACCACCTGCACCAATTATGTGACGGGCGGCAATGCTAATAATTCCGGTCCGGAACCGGGATCGTTGCTCGTCTATACTTTGCCCACTTCTGCCCATGGTTATAACCTGACGAACATCACGGTGGATGGCGGTTGGGCCGACAATGGCCGTGACGGACAATCCTTCATGGTTTTGTATTCCACGGTGGTCAGTCCCGGGCACTTCCTTTTCTTGACCAACGTCGACTATGTGCCCACGGTGCCCGGCAGCACGCCGGTCGCCAATCAGGAGGTGATTCAAGACGCCTTGGGCGGGGTGATCGCCTCGAACGTCAACGCGGTGGAGTTCATCCTGAACGCGCCCAACTCCGAAAACGGTTTTGTGGGTTACGGCGCCATCACGGTGCAAGGCACACCGGCGACGGTCGTGGCCTCGCCCGTGATTTCCGTCACGGCGTCCAACGAGTTTGGCGCCAGTCCGTTCACCCCCGATTGGACGCTGGAAACGAACAGTCTGATTGCCAACATGAGTCCCAGTACCGCCCTGGGCGATTTTGTCCAGGAAAACTCGGGCGGCACGAATGTTTTAACGGATGGCCAGATCGGGTTGTCGGGCGATATCACCACGTTTGCCACTTGTGGCGCCAATGGCGGCACCACGCTCATTTACACGCTTACGAACAACGCGTATGGCACGGATCTAACCAACATTGTGACCTACAGCGGGTGGGGTAATGATCAGCGGTCGGGGCAATATTACATCGTTTCCTATGCCACCGTCTCCGCCCCCACCACCTTTATCCCCATCACCACCGTTTGCTACAACCCGTATACGAACGGCACCGCCGGTGCCGCCGCCAACCGGGTGGCGATCGCCATGAGCGATGGCAGCGCGCTGGCCAAATCGGTGCTCAATATCAAGTTCGACTTTTCGACGCCGGCCTATGCGGCCAATTTCAACAATGCCTATCAGGGTTACTCGGAGATCATTGTGCAGGGTAGAAACAGCACGGCGCCGCCGCCGCCGCCGTCGCCTTATCTGACCCAGGACACCCTGCCGACCGGCGCCGAAACCGTCGCAGGCGGCCAGGTCGTCTTCACCGCGGCTTACAGCAATTTCCCGCCGGCCACCTTGGAATGGCAGCAAATCACCACCAGTCCGGCGGCGACAAATATCCTCACCACCGGCGTGGTGAATGTGAGTCTCAATGGCGTTACGACCTCGACTTTGACGCTCAACAATGTGACGGCGGCAAATGCCGGCACCTACCGATTGGCCGGCCTCAATTCGACCAATGGCAGTGCGGCTCCGTCGTATAGCACGACCGCCTCACTCGCGGTCGGCGCCTCGACCACGGTGGGCAACGCCGTGATGGAATATGTTGGCGAAACCGGTCCGGTCAGTTTCTATCCCGCTTGGAGCATCGCCACCAATCTTGACTTGATTTTCCAATCGACCGAAGACAACTCGGGCAACCCGGGAACATCCACGGTCGGATCGGGCAATTTTGCGGAACAAGGCGGGGAGGCCATCGACCCGGCCGTTTTGGTGGACGGTGAACTCACGAATGGCCTGGTCGGCATGGTATCCTGCGGCTGGGTGAACGTGAGCGCTGGCCAATCCATGACGTACAGTCTGCCTTCGGGTTTCGCCAACGGTTACGATATCACCAACATCACGGTGTATGGTGGCGGGCCGGATGACTCGCGAAATGAGCAAATCTATCAAGTGTTGTATTCGACCATGGCAGCGCCCACGGTCTTCAGCGGTGTCATCGGTACCTTTGATTACAAGCCATCGTTCGCGGATGGCGGTCCGAATGCCACCCGCGTAACGATTGTGCCGGCGGCCGGAGCGCTGGCTCATAATGTGTACGCCTTGCAGTTTAATTTCAACATGAAGTCTGGAACGTATGACTATAACTGTTATTCTGAAATCACCGTCAACGGCAAGGCGTCGTCGGGGGTGGTGCCGCTGCTGACCGGGGACATCGCACCGCTGACGGCGGAAGACGTGGTGGGCAGCCAGTTGATTCTGACGGCCAGCTTCACCAACGCCACCAGCCTGCAATGGCTGAAGAACGGCACGAGCATCACCAAGGGGGTGGTGGTTAATGTAACCAACAACGGCGTCGTGACTTCGACGCTAACCTTGAATGACTTGCAGCTTACGGATACCGCCACCAATGGCGGCTATAGTCTGGTGGGCTCAAATCTGGCGGGCTCCTCCGCCAGTCGCGGGTGTTCCGTCAAGATCGACCAAGTCCCGGCCGCGGTCGGCAATGTGGTGACCTCGTTTGCCTACCAGAGTTCGGATGCGAGCGCGCCCAACACCTTTGGCCCCACTTGGAGCACGGAGGATTTGACGAATAGTCTCATTTACCAGCAGAATCCTCCCGCGGAAGGTTATGGACCCAACGATGCCGCTTTCGTGGGGGGCGGTGATGCCGGGGGCGGGCTGCAGGTGCTGACCGATGGCAACTATGGGGTTTTTGCCTTTGATAAAACCCACCCGGCCTTTGCCACCTGCGGACCGAATGCGGGGCAGTATGTCATTTACACGCTCGGGACGAACGCCAATGGCTATAATGTCACAAACATACAGATCGCGGGTGGCTGGAATGACAATGGCCGCAACTCCCAGTACTACACCGTCTATTATGCCACCGTGGATTATACCAATGGGTTCATTCCCATCACGGCGGTGGAGATCAGCCCCGTCTTCTCCGCGGAATCCGTGATTCGCACGACGATTACGCCGGCAGCCGGTGTGATCGCGAGCAATGTTTACGCCCTTTACGTTGACTTCACGCAACCTCCGGGGGTGCCGAACTCTTATTCGGGTTACAGCGAAATCAGCGTGTTCGGCTCGCCTTCGACGGCGGCGGAGACGGCGCTTCCGCTGGGCACCATCGGCAACCCCAGCTTTGAGCTGAACGTGGCGCCCATCGGCGGATCGGTGAGTGGCGCCCCCTCCTATTGGACTTCATTTAATCAGGCAGCGAGCGGGGATATCGGTTCACAGGCCGCTGGTGGCCTCGATTATACGATCCATGGTCCCTTGGCTGCGCCGGCCGCTGGAAACCAGTATTGTTACATTAATATGTTCACTACGGGGGTCACAGGCGGCATCTATCAGGATACCGGCGCATTGAAGCCCAATACCACTTATACGCTGACCGTGGCGATCGGGTCCCGGTCGGATCGGCTTAATTCGGCGGGGATCATTTCGCTCATCAATGGCACCGACGACACGGGCACGGTATTGGCCACCGGTGGTGGGCTGCCGGCCACGCGGAATAGCTGGCAGGATTATACGGTGACCTTCACCACCGGGGCTTCGGTCAGCGGAGATCTTACCGTTGAACTGTCGGTTGCCGGCGATCCGACCCTGATTCAGGCGGATTTCGACAATGTGAGACTGACTGTTGGGGCTCAGGCGCCGGTCCTGGGAACGGCCCGGGTGGCGGGTGGCAACCTGGTCCTGACGGGCACCGGTGGCACGCCGAACGGCGGTTACACGTGGCTGACGACGACCAATCTGACGGCCCCGATCATCTGGACCACGAACAGCACGGGCACGCTGGATGCCACGGGTTCCTTCTCGAACTCCATTCCGATCGACCCGTCGCAGCCGGCGAGTTTCTTCCGGTTGCGGACGCCGTAAATTGGGAGTAAGTATGGATGGCCCGGGGACTGGTGTCCCCGGGCCTTTTTAAAATCCAACCAAGAGAAATTGTCACAAAGTGAAAAGACTTGAATCGAACCGGGATCGGGGTGCATGGGGTGCCTGGCGAGGCGGAGGATTCACGCTGATTGAACTGCTCGTGGTGATTGCCATCATTGCCATTCTGGCGGCGTTGCTCTTGCCGGCCCTCTCCAAGGCCAAACAGACCGCCTATAAGGCCGCCTGCGCCAGCAACCTCAAGCAGTGGGGCGTGGCGATTACGATGTATGCCGGCGACAACGGCGACCGGTTTCCCGACCTGACGGTTGGCAATCCCGCCGACACGGCCGGGAAGGGCGCTGCGGATTTTGCGTGGATGCCGTATGCCTTCAACACGGGATTCTATCCCACCTATCTTTACAAGAACCGGCTGACCGGTGACAACCGGCCAATGAACGATGTGTTGTATTGCCCCACGGACGAATATCACCGATTGGTGGAAAAATTCCAAGCGAGTTATATGACCAACCTGATCGGTTATAATTATTTGCCGGGCCGGGATGAGGCGGGCGGCAGCAGCTATAACAACTACAGCTATGCTTACGAAGGGCAAAACGTGGCGCCGTGGATGACCAAGCGGCCCAAAATGGGCGGGTCGTATCGCAAGGCGCCGATGATGGCGGATCGGCTGCAGGTTTCGACTACGGGCGGGTTATGGATGGCGACTATGAGTGGCAACACGGCGCCTCAAGCCGTCCATCGTAACAATAATAATGTGCCGCTGGGGAGCAATTTGCTCGGCGAAGATGGCAGCGTGACTTGGTACAAGTTTGCCTGGCAGGGGCTCAGTGTCGATCCGGTGGGTACCCTTGGGATTGGCGGTCGCGGCGATGCCCTCATTGATTATTTTGTGCCGGCTGGCTTGGGATACGGTCCATGGTAGAGTCCGGCTTCATGCCTTCGGCGGATGTTCCCAGGACATCCGCCGATTTTAATTTTTCATCGGTCGGCACCACCGCCGTCCGTTTCCTGATGTTTGGTTTGATTTATCGATGAAATTCATGAAGATCTTTGTCCGGATGGCCTTGGTTGCCAGTTTCCTGTTTCCCTCGGTGTCGCGCGTGTTGGCAGGGGATGGTCTGCAGCCGGTGAATTTGCGCTGCGATGCGCGCGTGAACCCGCTCGGCATCGGTGATGCCACGCCGCGGTTGTCCTGGCAGTTGGCCAGCAGCGGCACCGGGCCGGACTATCGAGGCGAAAAACAGGTTGGTTACGAAATCCAGGTGGGTACTTCCGCCGGTGGCTCGGATTTGTGGGACAGCGGGGTGGTGTCGAGCGCGGATACCGATATCGTCTACGGCGGCCAGGCGCTGACCAGCGGCGAGCGCTGCTATTGGCACGTGGCGGTGCATGACGGCAAAGGCAATTGGTCGCCCTACAGCGCCGCAACGGAGTGGACCATGGGGCTGCTCGCCACCAATGACTGGTCGGCCCAATGGGTGGGCTATGACGCCGCCTACAATCTGACCCCGCAGCAGGCCACCAACAACGCCCTGTTCAATACCACCAATTTGAGCTGGATCAGTTATTCCGGGCAGACAGCCCGGAGCAATGTGTGCGAATCCGCGTTGCGCCACCAGGTGATTTTGCCGGCGGGCGGCACGATTACCAACGCCGTGATGGCCCTGTATGCGGATAATTTCTGCAATGTCTATGTGAACGGCACGGAGATGACCAATGTCGCCGCGCGCTGGGAGGCCACCGCGCGCATCAATGTGACGGCTTGGCTGCACCCGGGCACGAATGTGCTGGCACTCGACGCCACCAGCAGCGACGCGCAGGAAACGGCCACCGTGATCGGCCGGTTGGTGGTGGAATTTGCATCCGGAGCCATTTCCAATGTGCCGGTGGACACGACGTGGAAGGCGGCGCAATGGCCGTCCGGGAGTTGGACGCAGACCAATTACAACGATGCCTCGTGGGCCACGCCCGGGAGCAGCGGTTCGCCCTGGGGCACGCCCGCGCTCAATGATCTGGCGCGCGTGCCGGCGCCATATTTGCGCAAGGAGTTCGCCGTGGCCAAGACCGTCTCCCGCGCCACCGTTTATGTGACCGCCTTGGGCGCGTACGAACTGCATCTCAATGGCCAGAAAGTGGGCAATGACGTGCTCACGCCGGGCTGGAGCGAATTCACCAAGCGGGTGTTTTATCAGACCTATGACGTAACCGGCCTCTTGCAGGCGGGCACCAACACCCTGGCTGCCATTCTGGGTGATGGCTGGTATGCGAGCGACCTGGCCTTCAAGGGCTCGCGACAGAATTACGGCGGCACGCCGCGCTTGCTGGCGCAACTGGTCATCCAGTTCACCGACGGCAGCGCGCAGACCGTGGCCAGCGACAGTTCGTGGAAGGCGAGCTACGGTCCCATTCAATGGGGCGACCTGCTGCTGGGCTCGGAATATGATGCGCGGCTGGAGTTGCCGGGCTGGGATACGACCAATTTCGATGACCGTGCGTGGTCGGCCGTGGCCACCGGCTTGAGCGCCGCCGCGCTGCATTATACCAACGTGACCGCCTTGATCTCATCGCTGGTGACCAACAAGCTGTTGAACATCGTGGCCAACAATACGACGATGGGCGGCGACCCGGCGTTGGATATCGTCAAGACGTTGCAGTTGACCTATGCGCTGGGCGGCACCACGCAAACCGTGACCTATGCCGAAAACGCGACTGTCGATATTGGCGGGACCGGGCAGACGCTGGTCATTCTGCAGGCCTATTATGGGGAAGCGAGCCTGTTTCCGGGCACCGGCGGCATGCGGGTGCAGGCGGCCGTCACCGAACCTTCGCGTCCGCTGGAAACCATCGCGGCCACCAGTCTCACGGAGCCCAGCCCGGGTTGTTACACCTTTGATCTGGGGCAAAACATGGTGGGCTGGGTGCAACTGAACCTCAGCGGCCAGGTGGGCGATCGGATCACGGTCCGCCACGGGGAGATGCTCAATCCGGACGGCACGGTTTACACGGCCAACCTGCGCGGGGCCACGGCGTCCGACTTCTATATTTTTGGCACCAATGGCTCCATTGTCTATGAGCCGCGCTTCACCTTCCACGGCTTCCGTTATGTGGAGTTGCGCGGGTTGAGCGTGCCGCCCACGCTGAATTCAGTCACGGGCATCGTCGTCCATTCCGACCTCGCCCGGGCGGGCACGTTTGCCTGTTCCGACCCGCTCGTCAACCAGCTTTACAGCAACATCATCTGGGGCCAGAAGGGGAATTATTTCGAGGTGCCCTCGGATTGTCCGCAGCGGGACGAGCGCATGGGGTGGACGGGCGACACGGAATTCTTTGTGCCCACCGCCATCTACAATTATGACGTGCAATCCTTTTATCACCGCCACCTGGTCACGCTCTGCGAGGATGCGCAGCATGCCGACGGATCGTTCGCCAACGTGGCCCCGGACTTGGGCGCCGGCACGGGCGCAGCCGCTTGGGGCGACGCCGCCTGGATCTGCACCTATAACGTGTATCGCGCCTACTGCGATACCAACGTCATTGGTGACCATTACGCCGCTTTCAAGACCTACGCACAATATCTGGCCGGGTATGCGAGCAATGACACCATCGCGAGCCTGCCGGGTGACTTTGGCGATTGGCTAAACCTGGGCGGCGGCGCTACCGGGAAGGTGATCGACACGGCGTTTTACGCCTATTTCGCGCAGGCCATGTCCGAAATGGCCACTGCCATTGGTGACACCAATGACGCCGCCACCTATGCCACCCTACGCACGAACATTGCCACGGCCTTTGCCGGCTTTTTCAACACCAACGGCACCTTTGCCGATGGCAGCAGCCAGGCGGGTTACGCGCTGGCTTTTACCTTGGATCTGGTGCCGGCCGGTTTGCGCACCCAGGCGGCGGCACAATTTGCAAATACCATTGCCGCTTACGATGACCACCTGGCCACCGGTTTCATTGGCACACCCCGTCTGCTGCCCGCGTTGCACCTGGCCGGGCGGGACGACCTGGCTTACGAAGTCCTGCTGCAAAAGACCTACCCGTCCTGGCTGTATCAAGTGACCCTGGGCGCCACCACCATGTGGGAGCGTTGGGATGGCTGGACCCCCAGCGGGGGATTTGAGACCGTGGACATGAATTCCTTCAACCATTACGCCTTTGGCGCCGTGGGCCAATATCTTTATAGTGCCGTCGCCGGCATCAATGCCGCCAGTCCCGGTTATGCAACCCTGCTGATTCAACCGGTGCCGGGCTCCGGTTTGAGCTGGGCCAGTGCCAGCTACGATTCCGTCCGGGGCACCATCGCCACCGCGTGGACCAACGCCGGGGGCACGTTCAATTTGGCGACGGTCATTCCGCCCAACACCACGGCCCAAGTTTGGGTGCCCACCACCAACGCCGGCGCCATCACCGAAAGCGGCGTGCTCGCCGCCAATTCGCCGAATGTGACTTATCTCGGCACCTCGAACAATTACGCCCTGTTTGCGGTCGGTTCGGGCCAGTATTTTTGGTCTTCCCCGTACCCCGCGGCGGTCATTCCGCCCACGGTGACGGAAACGGATGTGGTTTACGCCGGAGGCAGTTTTCCCCCGCTGTTCGCCGGTGACTTGCTGACCAACAAAACGACGAAGATGACCGCCAATACGTTGACCTTCGGCTCGGAAAATCATCTGACCGCCGCGTCGCTCTACGACGGATTGATTGGCGCGCCGCTCACCACCAACCGGAGCCTTGAAATCAGCGGTGGCGCCATCACGTTTTACCTGGGGCCGGGCACCAACGGCGGCGGCTACACCATCACGAATGTGGCCACCTACACGGCGTGGCAGGATGATGGCCGGGAAGATGCGAACTACGCCGTGAAGTACTCATCCGACGGCACCAATTTCTACAACCTGGCCGCGGTGGCTTTCAATCCTTCGCCCTATCCCACGGAGGACGGCACCGGGGGGACGAGGACTTCGCTCGCGGTGACCAATTTGACCGGCGTGCAGTACCTGCAATGGATCTTTTCCGCCAGCCAGCAGAACACCGCCGTTGGTTATACGGAAGTGGCCGCCTACGGCACCGCCAACCCGCTGCCGGCACCCTCTCTGAACGGCAGTGCGTCCACCGACGGCTCCGGCGACTTCATCATGAACACGGCTGGCTTGGTCTCCGGCCACAGCTATCAACTCCAAAGCACCACCAACCTGCTGTCCACGACCTGGGGAACGGAGACAAATTTCGTGGCCGCGCAGACGACCCTCGCCTGGACCAATTCCCTGACCAATGGCCCGCAGAAGTTTTATCGGCTGATCGGGAATTGACTCCTGATGCGCAAGCCCCAAAATCAACCTCTTTATAGACCGCGTTAAATGATCCAAGCAATGAACATGAATCCATCAAAGTACATCCTGACCCTCCTGGGGGTTTTCCTGGCCACCGTCTGCACGGCGGAGCTCAGCGTCAAGAACCTCCGGTGCGAATACCTGGTCAACCCGCTCGGACTCGACGCGGCGAGTCCGCGCCTGAGCTGGATCGTGACGGCGGACCGGCGCGCGGAAAAGCAGACCGCCTATCGCATCCTCGTGGCTTCCACGCCGGAGTTGCTGAAGGCTGGCACCGGCGACTTGTGGGATTCGGGCAAGGTGGCGGCGGAGGAGACGGCGCAGATTGATTATGCCGGCAAACCGCTGGTTTCGCGCGAGCGTTGCTTTTGGAAAGTCCAGGCCTGGGACCGCGATGGCGAAGCCGGTGACTGGAGCGATGCGGCGACTTGGGAAATGGGATTTCTTGCACCCACGGATTGGACCGCCCAATGGATCAGTTCCACCGGGCCGGACAGGACCGGTGGTGCGTTGACCATTCGGCGCGCCGTTTACGGGGCGGCAGCGGATTATCAGACGGCCGATGTCACCACGCTCCTGACCGGGAAAATCGTGGGAAATCACTTAAAGATCGTGGCCAACGACGACAGCCTGGGCGTGAATCCGGCGGGTCGCCTGGCCAAGCAACTGCGCGTGGAGTACGAATTGGGCGGGCAATCGTTCGTCAAGGTAGTGGACGAAAACCAGACCCTGGAATTGCCGGGGTCGGAACCCGTGCCGTATTTGCGAAAAGCGTTCAACGTGTCTTCCTCCGTCCGGAGCGCCCGGCTCTACGTGACGGCACTCGGGCTATACGAGCTGCATCTCAACGGCCACCGCGTGGGCGACCACGTCCTGGCGCCGGACTGGACGGATTACCGCAAACGTGTGCGCTATCAGGTCTATGATGTTACCTCCTGGCTGCGCGGCGGCGCCAATGCCCTGGGGGCGCTGGTGGGCGACGGGTGGTACAGCGGGCACATTGGCAATGGCGGCTTCGAGTATTTCGGAAAAACCCCGGCCTTGCTGGCCCAGCTCGAGATCACCGACGCCGACGGGCACGTGGAGACCATTGTCACAGACGATTCCTGGAAATGGCATGCCAGCCCCATCGGGGCCTCGGATTTCATGTTGGGCGAAGATTACGATGCGCGGCAGGAGATCAAGGGCTGGGACGAGCGGAAGCTGGATGACGGCCAGTGGCAGCCCGTGACCATTCGGTCTGAATCGAATCGGGAGCTGGATGCGCAAGTCATGGAGCCAGTGCGCGAGGTGGCCGAGCTGAAGCCCGTGAAAATCACCGAACCCCAGCCGGGTCACTGGGTTTATGATATGGGCCAGAACATGGTGGGCGTGGTGCGGCTGAAGGTTGCCGCCGCCGCCGGCACGCGGATCACCCTGCGGCACGCGGAAATGCTCAATCCGGACGGCACCATCTATACCACGAATTTGCGCGGCGCGCCCTCGGTGGATCACTATGTCTGCCGGGGCGGGGGAACTGAAATCTGGCAGCCCCGCTTTACCTTCCACGGTTTTCGCTATGTGGAAATCAGCGGTCTGACCGGCAAGCCCAAGGCGGGCACCGTCACCGGCCTGGTCATCGGCTCTGATAATCTGCGGACGGGCACGTTTGCCTGTTCCGATCCACGCCTCAATCAGTTGCAATCCAACATCCGGTGGGGCCAGCGCGGCAATTACATTAGCGTGCCCACCGATTGTCCGCAGCGCGATGAGCGGCTGGGATGGATGGGGGATGCCGAGGTGTTCATCCGCACGGCCACCTACAATGCCGATGTGGCGTCTTTCTTTAGCAAGTGGCTGGTGGATGTGGACGACGGCCAGACCGCGGAGGGATCGTTCAGTGACGTGAGCCCCAATACCATGGGCGTCAATGGCGTTCCCGCCTGGGGTGATGCCGGCGTGATCTGTCCCTGGACCATCTACGAAGTTTATGGCGACAAGCGGATTCTGGAACGCCATCTGCCGGCGATGACGCGCTGGGTGGATTATCTGGAACAGCACAGCGACGGCTTGATTCGTGACCGGGATCGCGGGAACGACTATGGCGACTGGTTGTCCATTGGCGCCGACACGCCGAAGGATTTGATCGGTACGGCGTTCTTTGCCTATTCCACGCATTTGTTGGCGAGTTCGTATCGGGCGCTGGGCCGCACGGCGGAAGCGGACAAATACGACCAGCTTTTTGAACGGATCAAGGCGGCCTTCGACCAGCGGTATCTCGCGGCGGATGGCCGGTTGACGGGGAATACGCAATGCGATTACGCGATGGCCCTGAAGTTCGGCCTGCTGCCGGAGGCGGCGCGGGCCCAGGCGGCGCAGTATTTGCAGGCGGATATCGAGGCCAAGGGCGGGCACTTGTCCACCGGGTTTGTGGGCGTAAGCTATTTGCTGCCGGTGCTCACGCAGGCCGGTGCCGAGGATACCGCGTATGAATTATTGCGGCAGGATACCTTCCCGTCCTGGCTATTCTCGGTGAAACATGGCGCCACCACCATCTGGGAACGGTGGGATGGCTGGACCCCGGAGAAAGGCTTCCAGGACCCGGGCATGAATTCGTTCAACCATTATTCGCTGGGTTCCTGCGGCGAATACCTTTTTGGCGGCATCGGCGGCATTCGCCTGGCCAGTCCCGGTTACAAGCGTATCGTAATTAGCCCGGTGATTCACGACGGCCTGGATTGGGCCAAGGCCAGTTACAATTCCATCCACGGCACCATCGCCACGGATTGGAAGCGCCAGGGCGACCGGGTGGAATTGACGGTGGTGATTCCGGCGAATACCACGGCTACCGTTTGTGTGCCGGCCACGGACGCGGCCGGGGTGACCGAGAGCGGCCGTCCGGCCAGCCAGGCGGTGGGCGTGAAATTCCTGCGCGCGGCGGATGGGTTGGCTGAATTTGAGGTCGGCTCGGGCACGTACAAATTCGCCGCGGAAAGCAACCGCCCCGCGCGCCGAAGTTTGTTGACAAAAACCGGCCAGCCGTGAATCTATGGAGATGGTTGGCTTGGAGAGGCCGGTGCAGTCGGCAACACCCTTGATTCGGAGCGCCATCGCGGCGGCTCTGTTGCTGGGCGCGTCTGCCGCTGGCGCGGGGACGCTCGTTATCTCTGACGAATGGAAGGCCGCCGTCCAGCGGGAACTGCCGGCGGACAAGCCGGCGGCCACGTGATGGCCAGCCGCAGCCCAGTGAACACTTTTCATCCCCAACCCAGTTTGCTAATTTACCCCTAACGTTTGTCCATCGTTTCCACACCAAAATGAAAAAGAACTTGCTTCATGTATGCTTTACCCTGGGTGCCGCGTTGGCCTGCGCCGCCACCGCCACCGCCGGGCCGGCCCGCTTGTCGGATTACATCCGGCCGTTTGTCGGCGCGCAAGGCGAGGGCAATACTTTTCCCGGGCCGTCGGCCCCCTTCGGCATGGTCCAGTGCAGTCCGGATACGGACACCACTAACTGGGATACCGATTCGGGCTACGAATATACGGACCCCACGATCCAGGGATTCAGTCTCACTCACCTGAGCGGCACCGGCTGTCCGGACCTGGGCGATTTCCTGTTTGTGCCGCAGGTCGGCGCGCCGTCGTTTGTGGCGGGCCATAAGAATCTGCCGGCGGAGGGGTATCAATCCCTGTTCTCGCACTCGGACGAAGCGGCTTCCGCCGGGTACTATGCGGTGAAGCTCCAGAAGTCGGGCGTGAAAGTGGAACTCACGGCCGGCGAACGCGCCGGCTTTATGCGCTTTACGTTTCCGGCCAGCGACGAGGCGTCCATTCTCACGGATCTGAACCACGTGATCGATGGCGGCAAGTGGCGCGTGGCTGAGTCCCGGGTGCGGATCGAGGATCCTTCCACAGTGACCGGTTTTCACCTGGTGAACGGCTGGGCCCGCGAGCGCTACCTGTATTTTGCCGCGCGCTATTCCCGCCCGTTTGACGAGGGCCAGATCATCAGCAATGGCAAGCCGGTGACTTATAAGAGCTACGTCAACTACCGCTTCCGCAGCCGCAACGAAGTGGTGGGTACCAATCTCCAATTCCTGGCCAAGTACAAGACCCAGCCCAATGAAGTCATCCAGGTGAAGGTGGCCGTCTCCGCCATCAGCGCCGCCAATGCCCTCCAGAACCTCGACGCCGAAATCCCGGACTGGGATTTTGACCGGGTCAAGGAAGTCACCAAGACGAAGTGGGACAAGGAAATGGCCACGTTCCAGGTGAACGGCTCGGAAGAGCAGAAGGCCACTTTCTACACCTCCTTTTACCACGCGCTGCTGGTTCCCAACCTGTACCAGGATGTGAACGGCGACTACCGCGGCTGCGATGAAAACATCCACCATTCCACCAAGTTCACGGAATATACTGTGTTTTCCTTGTGGGATACGTTCCGCGCCGAACATCCGATGCTGTCCTTGATCCGCGAACAGCGCGACTCGGACATGATCAACACGCTCCTTACGCACTACGAGCAGAGCGCCGATCACCTGCTGCCGATGTGGGAGCTGCAGGCCGGCGAAACGTGGTGCATGATCGGTTACCATGCCGTGCCGGTGATTGTGGACGGTTATTTGAAGGGCGTGAAGGGTTTCGACGCCGAGAAGGCCTACGACGCCATCAAGACCACCGCCATGAATCCCGATTACGACGGCCTGGCCTCGTATCGCAAACTCGGCTGGGTGCCCTGTGATGAGGAGGATGAGTCCCTGTCCAAGACGCTTGAGTATTCGTATGACGACTGGTGTATCGCCCAGATGGCCAAAGCGCTCGGCAAGACCGATGACTACAATTATTTCCTGAAGCGTTCCACCGGCTTCAAGAACATTTACGATCCGTCCATGGGCTGGATGCGGCCCAAGGATTCGCAGGGCAATTGGCGCACCAACTTCGATCCTCATCTGTTCGGCGGCGGCAAGGACATGGTGGACGTGACCGAGGCCACCAGTTCGCAGTATTCCTGGTTTGTGCCGCAGGACATCCCCGGCTTGATCGCGCTGATGGGCGGCAACGAGAAATTCGTGGAGAAGCTGGATTCCGTGTTCAACGCCACCCAGTCGGACGCGTTCAAGAAGGAACTTTCGGAGAACGACCTGCGCGGCTGCATTGGCGAGTATTGGCACGGTAACGAGCCTAGCCATCACATGATTTATCTCTACAGCCTCGCCGGGGCACCGTGGAAAGCCGCGGAACGCCTCCACCAAGTCGTTACCACCCAATATGGCAGCGGCCCCGGTTCCCTGTGCGGCAACGACGATTGCGGCCAGATGTCGGCCTGGTACCTGTTCGCCTGCCTGGGCTTTTATCCGGTTTGTCCGGCCAGCGACTATTACGTGATTGGCGCGCCGCAGTTGCCCAAGGCGGCCATGCACCTTTCAAACGGCAAGACCTTGACCATGACCGCGGCGAACATTTCGGACCAGAACATATATGTGCAGTCCGTCCGCATCAATGGGAAGGACCTGTTGACTCCCTACCTACCGTATGCCGAGGTCAAGAAGGGCGGCAAGCTGGAGTTCATCATGGGCCCGCAGCCCAGCAAGTGGGGGACCGGCGAGCAAACGCAAGCCGCCGCCGCGTCCGCCCGTCCGCTTTAACAAATTTCCCGCCCACCTCCGCCGCTGGGTTGTGGCCAGCGGTCGGAGGAATGGTGGTGTTTAGTGAAAGGTATTGTATTGCATGAATCTATGTAGACAATCCGGCGCCACAACCGCATTCCGGTTGCGAGCTTCTGGCTTCCCGCCTATCCTTTAGTTCGTTACAACCCCCATGAAAAACACCCAGAAACCAAGTACCATGCTGTGGGCGGCTTTATGCCTCTCGACGGCAACATTCCTGCATGCAGGAACTCAAGTCACGCTCCAGGACCATGTGCCCGCGGCTGTGACCCTGTCCACCCCGGTCGGCCGCGTGCCGGCTACAAATCAAATGCGGTTGGTCGTCGGCTTGCCGCTCCGCGATCAAACCAAACTGGATAGCCTGCTGGCGGATCTGAACGATCCCGCCAGCACGAATTATCATCGCTGGTTGACTCCCGACCAGTTCACGGAACGGTTCGGTCCCACCAAGGCGGACTACCAAAAGGTCATCGATTATGTGCAGGGCCAGGGACTCAAGGTGGCCAGCGTGACCCCCAACCGGCTGATGGTGGATGTGGAAGCGCCGGCCGGGGATATCGAAAAGGCACTCCACGTGAACCTGCGCGTGTATCCCCACCCGACCGAGAATCGGACTTTTTATGCGCCCGATACCGAGCCCACGGTGGATGCGGGCGTGCCCATCGAGCATATCGCCGGGTTGGACAATTATGAATTGCCGCATCGTCTGGGCAGTTTCAAGTTGACCAAGCTGTCGGCCACCAACGGGGTGACACCCTACTACACCGGTTCGGCCCCCGGCGGTTATTTCATGGGGAATGATTTCCGGTCGGCGTATGTGCCCGGGGTCACCAATACCGGCGCTGGGCAGTACATCGCCATTATTGACGTGGGCGGATTGTATTATTCGAACGACGTTTATTATTACCAGACCAACGCGGGCCTCTCGACCAATATTGTGGTGACCAACATCGTGGCTACCGCGAGTTCCTATTGGGAGGGCACGCTGACGGGCAGCAGCACGGATGACGGCGAAGAGGCGCTGGATATTTGCATGGCCATGTCCATGGCGCCCAGCGCGGTCATCATGAATTACGAAGGGGAAGCGCACGACGTTTTTGGCCGGATCGCCTCGGACAACCTGGCCAAGCAGATGACCTTGTCGTATGGGTTTGGCATCGATAGCACGATCATTCACCTGTTCCAGCAGTTTCAGGCGCAGGGACAGGCGATGAGCCAGGCTTCTGGCGATGGCGATTCGGATCTGGATGGCGGTACCGGACTCACGGGGAATCCATATGTGACCATCGTGGGCGGCACCACGCTCACGACGACCAAAGCTGGGGGACCGTGGAGTTCGGAAACCACGTGGAACTGGGGCGGCGGTGGCGGCAGCAGCGGCGGCATCAGTGGCTACGGCATTCCTGACTGGCAGCAGGGCGTGGCCACGGCCAGCAATTTGGGCTCGACCATTTACCGGAACTATCCGGACGTGTCCATGCCGGCGGATGGCGTGTTCCTCATTTCCAGGAACGGCACTTCGGTGGGGTCGGTGGGCGGCACCAGTTGCGCCTCGCCCTTGTGGGCTGGCTTTATGGCGCTGGTCAACCAGCAAGCCGCCTCGCAGGGCAGTTCATCCATCGGCTTTCCCAATCCGGCGATTTACGCTCTGGGCAAAGGCCCCTATGCCGCCTATGCGAGTGCCTTCCATGACATCACCACAGGCAACAACTTCTGCCCCAAGAATCCGACGCGGTTTCCGGCCACGGTCGGGTATGACCTGTGCACGGGTTGGGGCACACCGCGCGGCAGCAACACCATTACGGCGCTGGCCGGCGTTGGCACCAACGACTTCATGTTCACGGTGGCGCCGGGTGGATGGAAGGTAGTCCGCGGCGGCACCGCGGCTTCGATGGTCACGATCAGCCGCATGAACAAGTTCACGGGATCGGTTACCTTCAGCGTCTCTGGCCAGCCATCGGGCGTGACGGCGTCCTTCAATACCGCGACCACGGCCACCTCGAATTACCTGGGGGTGGTGGTGAGTTCAACGGTGGCCGCGGGAACTTACCCGCTGACCGTGACCGCCACCTCGGGAGCGCTCGTGCATACGGCCACGGCGAACTTGACCGTGGTGAATCCCGTGCCGAACACCAGTCCGGTGAGCCTTGCGGCATATTACAATCGCGAGTCGTTCACGACGGATGGACGGTCCTTCAGCAGCGGTACGGACGGCGGGGGGTCGTCTTATTCAGCCAACCTGGCGAGCCCAACGCTGAGTTGGAATGGCATTTTGTTCAGTCTGGGCCCGACGAATGCGAACGATTCGGTGTATTGTGCCGGGCAGGTCATCACCCTGCCGTCGGGCAGCTTCAACTCCCTGCAATTGCTGGGCACAGGGGTGGATGGCGCCCAGTCGCTGAGTTTTGTGGTGACCTATACGGACGGTTCCACCGATACGCTGCCGCAGAGTTTCAGCGATTGGGCGAATCCGCAATCCGAGGCGGGGGAATCGATTGTGCTGAACATGCCCTATCGTAACAGCAGCGGCGGGACGAAGGATTTGAACACCGCGGTTTCCGTGTACAATTACGTGCTGCCGCTGAATGAGACCAAGACCGTCAAGAGCCTGACGTTGCCGAGCAATAGCGACGTGGTGCTGCTGGCAGCCACGCTGGCCAACGAACCGGTGCCGGTCTCACTGGCCGGCTATTACAACCGCCCGGGCATTTATGACGATCACGTGACGTTTACCAATCCGGCGACGGGCGGTGCGGATGGCGGTGGTTACGCCTTTTCCGGAACGGTCATCCAAGGTTCGCTTATTTGGACGAACGTGCTGTTCAGTTTTGGTCCGCCCAATTCGTACAACCTCACCGACAGCCACGGGTATTTGCTGAGTTCCACGAACCTGAATGTTGTCAGCGCCACGAATCAAACGATTCCGCTGCCGGCCGGCAACTACACCCTGCTCCGGATGCTGGCAACCGGCGTCAACGGCGGCCAGACGTCGCAATCGTTTGTGGTCAAATACAGCGATGGTACAAGCTCCACGTTCACCCAGAGCTTGAGCGATTGGTACAATTCGTCGGGCTATAGCGGCGAAGTGAAAGCGATTGGCGATTATCGCAACGGCAGCGACGGAAATTCGGACCA
>CAYTJG010000038.1:21921-30812 GCA_964437865.1 uncultured Bifidobacteriaceae bacterium
AGCGGGCCGTCCTGGCTGGGTGTTTCCAGCACGGGCCTGCTTTCCGGCACCGCCCTATCCACCAACGTGGGCACCGACAGCTTCGTCGTAAGCGTCGCGGATACCGGCGGCCTGTCCAATACGGCCACCATGTACATATCGGTCAGTGCGGCGCCGTCCATCGTCACCAGTGCCATGATTGATCCTGTGAACGGTTTCACGCTCAATTGGAGCGGCGGCGTCGGCCCGTTTGAAGTGGAAATGTCCACCAATCTGGCGGACACCAATTGGGTGGACGTGGCGGATAGTCTCACCACCAATACGTTGGTCGTGCTGCCGACCAATCCGGCGGTGTTCTACCGGATTATCGGTCAGTAATTCACCACACTTGCCACCTGGGCGCCGGGCTCTTGCCCGGCGCCCCGGTGCAGTTTTGCATCCCCGCGGCTAAGGCAGCAGCGCGAGTCTCTCTTTGATGAATTCCATCTTGGGTTCCAGCATGGCCGCCTCCCGCAACAGTCGCTTGGCTTCGGCAGCGTGGCCCCGTGCGACCAGGGCGTCCGCCTGCCCGCAGATGGCAAAAAGCAGGTTTAGACGGTGGCGGGTGAGACTGCCGGCGGAGTGTTCGGCCTGAAATGGGTATCCGCCCGGCGGGATTTCCGGGGGCGGCGTTTCCGAATTGACCCAGTCCAGATAGATTTCCTCGAATGGGGCAAAGGTGCTGAGCGCCAGCGTGAGCCGCGGTGTAAGCTGGTTGGCTTGGGTGGGGTCAAAGGCGCTGACCACGTAGCGCGTGCGGTTGCCGGCCCGTTCCACGATCCGCACGCAGCCCAGTTGCAACTGCGCCTCGTAGTTGATCAGCGCGCGGCTGACGGTGTCGGCGATCTGGAGCGGACCGAGGCACGAGCGGGACCACGTAATGGCTTCCGGATACAGGCCGAGCGAGTAAAGGCAGTAACCCACACTGGCATAAACACTCTCCTGGTCGGAAGCGGCCTGGGGTTGGTGGGCTTCCAGTTCTGCGATGCACTCCCGATGCCAGCGCAACGCGCAGATGAACATGCCCGCGTTGGCATAGGTCTCCCCCATGAACTCGAAGAACTCCGCGTCAAAAAAATCCATGGCCGATTTCAGGTTGGCGACGTCCTCGGCCGACAGCAGGCCGCAAGCGCCGAAGGCCTCCACCACCGCCAGGCGGGTGGCGTCGTCGGGTTTGGCCAGATGCGCCGCCTCCGCCGCGAGCAGGCGGGGATCGTCAGCCACCGGATCGTCTCCTTGGAACGGCAGCACGCGACTGAAACTGACGGGATGCAGCGAGCTGAAACCTTCATACACCGCGGGATCGCAGTACAAATGGCGGAAAGCCTCGGACAAGATGGGCGTCTCGGTCGTCATAATAGTCTGAGATGTGTGCTGGCTGGTGGGTAGTATAGTCGCAAAGGGTCGGGAAAGCGCCCATAAAATGGGGGGCGGCGGGTCGGCGATGGGTCTATCTGCGCCAAGGGTTGGCATTTATACCGGCGCGAGTAGGGCACGCCTCTCCGAGCGCGCCGCGGCTGCCAACCGACGCGTTCAAGTCAACCCAACGATCCGTCTTGAAATCACACTCAGCCCGATCCGCTGCGCGTTACTGACGCCGCTGTTCTGGCGTAATCACCTTGGTCTGGGAGCCGCCCCGCGACGCTCGCGGCGCGCACGGAGTGACACGCCCCACCTCATGGCACGCTCGCCGGTGGGGCGCGCCTCTCCGAGCGCGCCGCGGCTGCCAACCGACGCGTTCAAGTCGACCCAACGATCCATCTTGAAATCACACTCAGCCCGATCCGCTGCGCGTTAGTGACGCCGCTGTTCCTTCTTGATCGCCTGGGTCTGTAGGCCGCCCCGTGACGCTCGCGCGCACACGGTTTTGTGCGCGATTCGAGTTTCTGTTCTAGATGGACATGATCGCTGAGGCCCTGTTATGGTTGATTTTATCCGAAGAAATTGACCAGAAAAATGGGTGCTTCGCATTTGAATTGGAAATTGAGCCTGCCGTACGCTATGCGTCCCCTGGTGCTCGTGGTGGTCATCTGGCTGGTAGCGAGCGGATGCTGTGTAACCGGTTCCACTAGTGTGCGTAATTCGACCGGTCGCGACATTGAAATTTCAGTTTTCTGGCAAACGCAGCAGGTTAGTACCGTGTCCATTCCGGCATTTTCCACGGGCCGGTGTGCGGGGGTGGCCCCGGTATTTTTTGGCCAGTCACCTGAACTCTGGGTTGTTTCAGACGGCCGATCACAATTTACTTTCGCCGATGTTTCTCCCATTTACTCGCTGCCGCGTCAGTTCACGAGCAGTTCGCGGCTCACGCGCGAGTTCCCCTGCAAGCGGTTTACCAAGCACGTGATGATTACCCCGGACATGTCCATCCACGCCTTGCGTGTGATTGGCTATACCGACTCCGAGCCGTCCCCGTTTCCAATTCATTATACCAGCAAACAATCGTCTCCATGAATCCAGTTGTTCCGCTGGATGGCGTGCTGGCGCCGGTCATGAATCGTGCTGGCGGCGGCCACGGGCTTAACGCCGCCTAGTGTCTTCCCGCTGCCTTGACCTCCGGCCGCATCTGTGCGATTGAAATTTTTCGCCCCACGCTTCATCCTGATCACCGATTGAAGAACTATCGTATCGGCATTGATCTCGGCGGAACCAAAATCGAAGGCGTGGTGCTCGACACGGCTGGCCGGGAAATGGTCCGCCAGCGCGTGCCAACCGACCGCGACCGCGGCTACCAGCACATCCTCGCCCGCATCAAGTCCCTGCACGATGAACTCCTGGCGACCGTGCCGGGCCAGCCCACCACTTTCGGCATCGGTACGCCGGGCGCCATTTCCCGGCGCACCGGACTGCTCAAGAACTCAAATACCGTCTGCATGAACGGCCAACCGGTCAAGGCGGACCTGGAAAAACTGCTGGGCCGCCGGATCGAAATCCAGAATGACGCCAATTGCTTCGCCTTGGCGGAGGCATTGCTCGGGGCAGGCCGGGGAAAGGACCTGGTTTTTGGCGTGATCATGGGCACCGGCTGCGGCGGCGGCATCGTCTATAAAGGCGAGGTTTTCACCGGTCCGCAGGCCATCGCGGGTGAATGGGGCCATATGAGCATCGATCCGCGCGGGCCGGTCTGCTATTGCGGCCAGCGCGGCTGCGTGGAGACCTTCGTCAGCGGCGGTGGACTGGAAAACCGCTATGCGGAGAAATTCGGCTGCCGCCGTATCCTGAAGGAGATTGAGGCCGATTACTATGCGGGCCAGGCGGAGGCGGTGGCATTCATGCAGGAGTTTTTCGACCATTTCGGACGGGCCATGGCGAACTTGATCGACATACTCGACCCGGACGCGGTGGTCATCGGGGGTGGCGTGTCTAATTTTAAGGCAGTTTATACCGAGGGGGTGGCGGCGGTGAAAAAATGCGTGTTCACCGATGCATTGGAGACGCCCATTCTCAAGCACCAACTCGGCGATTCGGCCGGGGTGCTCGGTGCCGCCTTGGTGGGCATTTGAGCCGGGAATTGATTTGACGGCCAACCGTTTCGAGGTTAAAAAAGAGGGTAGATTAACGGTAGTAGATTCGGTTTTTGACGCAATCCTGACCTCGGTTCCTCACCATTAGTTGCGCCACAAGCCGGGTTGTGTACAACATATTGTGTTTTCCGCTTTACTTGCACCACCAGCTTTGGTTGAGTTGCGCGTAGCGGATTTTAACGAGTGGTGAGCCTATGTATCTCAAGAATTTGACAGTTTTCGGCTTTAAGTCCTTTGCTGACAAGACCTCGCTGGCCTTTCAGCCGGGGGTGACTGCCATTGTGGGGCCGAACGGCTGCGGCAAGTCCAACGTATCGGACTCGCTCCGGTGGGTGCTGGGTGAGCAGTCGGCCAAGGCTTTGCGTGGCGGTGAAATGGCCGACGTGATCTTTAATGGCACGGACCACCGGAAACCGGTGGGCATGGCCGAGGTTTCGCTGACCTTGGGTGGCGTGGGGCAGGAAAGCCTGAAGGCGGCTGGCGTGGAGGTGGCTTATGACGAAGTCACGCTGACGCGCCGGATCTATCGGGATGGCGGCAGCGAATACTTTTTGAACCGCACCGCCTGTCGGCTCAAGGATATCCAGCAGTTGTTCATGGGTACCGGCATCGGGCGCACGAGCTACAGCATCCTGGCCCAGGGCCACATCACGCAGATTCTCTCCAGCAAGCCGGAAGACCGCCGCCTGATTTTTGAAGAGGCGGCCGGCATCACCAAGTTCAAGTCCCAGAAAAAGGAGTCGCTGCGCAAGCTGGAGTACACCGAGCAGAACCTGCTGCGCATTGCCGACACCATCAAGGAAGTGAAGCGGCAGATCGGGTCGCTCCAGCGCCAGGCGGGCAAGGCGCGGCGTTACAAGCAGGTTCAGCAGGAGTTGCAGCATCTGGAGACGCAACTGGTCCGGCACCAGTTCGATGTGTTGCAGGGCGAAATCAACCAGCGCCAGGCGACGGTGGAGAATTTGCGGCGCGAGATTGAGCAGGGGAGCAACGACATTCTGCGCCTGGAAAACGAGGTGACCCAACTCCGCGAGCGCCTGATCCAGCTCGAGCATGAGGTGGCCGCGCAACAGCAGCGCGGGCTGGAACTGAAGAGCGAGATTGACCGTCACGAAAGCCGCGTCCAGTTCAATCAGGAGCGCATCCATGAGATTGAGACGCAAAATGCCAAGGCGCTTTCGGACATCACCCAGGCCGAGGAGCGGCACCGGGCGGCGCAGGAGGAATTGAAGGTGGTCACGGAGAAGCTCGCCACGGCGGAAGCCGATCTGGCCGGGCATCGCGAAGCCTTGCAGACGCGGCAGAATGCGGTGCGCGAGGTGGAGGACAACCTGCGGCAGCAGCAGGAAACCTTGCGCCAGGCGCAGGCGACGGCTTTTGGCGCGGCGCAGGATTTATCCAAGGTGCGCAATGAACTCACCGCGCTGGACCTGGCCAAGCAGGGCAACCTGGTGCGGTTGGAAAAGCTCTCGGCGGAGAAGGTGCAGCTCGAAGAGGAGCGTGTGCGTCTGGAGACGCGCCTGCAGGAATTTACCGTGGCCGTGGAGGCTGAAAAGTTAAACGTGGCCACCACGCGCGGCTCGGTGGAGCAGCGCCAAAACCGCCTGCGCGAATTGCAGGGCGAATTGCAAACCTCCTCGCAGGCGCAGGACAAGTGTTTGAACCAGCAGGCCGAGAAACGGTCGCGCCTGACGGTGCTCGAACAGTTGGAAGGGGCGCATGAAGGCTTTGACGCCGGCGCGGTGGCCGCGCTGCGGCAGTCGCGCTCGGTCATCGGTTCCCTGGCGGACCGTATCCGGGTGTCCGACCAGTTTGTGATCGCGGTGGAAAATGCGCTGGGCCACAACCTCCAGCTCGTGCTCACCGAACAGCCGGCCTCCGCCCAGGAGATCCTGGCGGATCTCAGCGCCAACAAGACCGGCCGCGCCAGTGTGGCGGCGTTGTCCATCCAGCAGTACAAGGACGAGAAGCAACTGGCGTTTGAGGGCGACATGGCGCCGGCTTCCACCCCCACGAGCACTTTGCAGCCTGGCCAGATTGTGCACGCCATGAGCGTGATCCAGGCCGAGCCGACGGTGGAGCCGCTGTTGAAGTCGCTCTTGGGGCGCACGTTCATAGCCTCGGACCTCGGCACGGCGACGACGCAGATCCAAAACGGCCACGCCGGGTGCGACTTTGTGACGCTGGGCGGCGATTTGCTGAACCGGCACGGCATTTACACGGGCGGTTATCTCAACGGCAACGGCAACGGCCGGGCGCCGTCCTCCATCCTCGGCCGCAAGAACCAGATTGCCGAGTTGCAGAAGGAACTGGCGGTCTTGCAGCAGTTGGTTGAGGAAGCCAG
This sequence comes from uncultured Bifidobacteriaceae bacterium, assembly GCA_964437865.1. Lineage (GTDB taxonomy): Bacteria > Verrucomicrobiota > Verrucomicrobiia > Limisphaerales > UBA11358 > UBA11358. Next base: position 27,808 of record CAYTJG010000038.1, read on the forward strand.
CCGCAAGCGCGGGGCGCTCTTGAGCGAGCAGACGGAATTGCAGGCCAGCCTGCAGGCGGCGCAGACCGAGTTGCGCCAGCAGGAGGTGGCCATCGCCACGCGGGAAGGCGAATTCAAGGCGCTGCAAAATTCTTCCCGCTTGTTGAACCAGAAGATTGAGACGGTGATGTTCGAGGTGGACAACCTGGCCGATCAGGAGCGTGAAGGTCTGGAAAAGCGCAACGCGCTGGCCGGGCGCGTGCATGATCTGGAAACCGCCGAGCGCACGGCCCAGGAGACGGTGACCGCCTCGACGACGCATCTGGAGTCACTCCGCCTGGAGCGCGACGCCGCCAACCTGGCGCTGACCGAAAGCAAGGTCGCCCTGGCTTCGGATGAGCAACTGGCGCAGTCGTTCCGGCAGCAGCGTGGGGCGCTGCAACAGCGCATCGTGGAGTTGGGACAGTTGGTGGAGGCGCGGCGCAACGAGTGTGCCTCGTTCGTTTCCCGCCAGGAACAGGCGCAAGCCGAGATTCTGGAGTCCCAGGCCAAGATCGGGCAATTGCAGCATGATCGCGAGCAGGCCAATGCCCAGACCGCCGAGACCATCGGCTTGAAAAATACCCAGGAGGCCGAAATTGCCGGGCGCGATGAATCCCTGCGGGCCCAGCGCAGCCGGGTGGCGGAATTGCAAAACCAGCGCAATGCCATCGATGTGGAACTGGCGCAGAAGAACATGACGGTGCAGAACCTCCGGGAAAAGGTGCAGCAGAAATATCACCTCAACCTGGAAGACATCCGCAGCGAATGCATCACCATCATCCAGGCCGACGAAGGCCAGCCCAAGGTGGAAACCGTGACGCCCGAGGAAATGGCGGCCAGTGGCGCCGGCACCGACTGGGCGGCGGTGGGGCAGCAGGTGGAGGTGTTGCAGACCAAGATCGACGAAATGGGGCCGGTCAACCTCGTGGCTATCGAGGAATACGAGGAGACCGAACAGCGTCACCAATTTCTCTCGCAGCAGTACGAGGACCTGGTTAGCGCCAAGACGGAGCTGATCGAGATCATCAATCGGATCAATACGCAAACCCGCCAGATGTTCCTGGAGACGTTCGAGAAGATCCGCGACAATTTCCGCCTGATGTTCACGGAGGTCTTTGGCGGCGGCAAGGCGGACCTCGTCCTGGGCGACCAGAACGACGTGCTGGAAAGCGGCATTGATATCGTGGCGCGTCCGCCCGGCAAGCAGTTGCAAAGCATTTCGCTCATGTCCGGTGGTGAGCAGACCATGACGGCCGTGTCACTGCTGTTCTCCATCTATCAGGTGAAGCCGAGTCCGTTCTGTGTGCTGGACGAATTGGACGCGCCCCTGGACGAAGCGAACGTGCTGCGGTTTGTGAAGATTCTACAGCGTTTCCTGGCGCACTCGCAGTTCATCATCATCACGCACAACAAGCGCACGATCGCCATGGCGGACGTGCTCTATGGCGTGACCATGCAGGAGCATGGCGTGAGCAAGATCGTGAGCGTGAAATTTCACAAGGCGGAGGACGAAGCGCTCGCCACCGCCGAGCCGATGGCCGCATAAAACGGGCCTTGGGCCCTCGTGGTCATAATGCGGTTGTGGACCTGGGCCGGTGGCCCAGGCTGGTATAAAGGCGCGCCGTTGGCGCTGGGGCGGCCCTGAGGCGGCGCGAACGATTTGCGCCGGTTGCGGGCCAAAGGCCCGACCCATGCCAGCGTGGGGCAACGCCCCACGTAGGCAGATCGGATAGGCCATGAGCGCCAAAGGCGCGATTCATGGGCGTGAGACGTTGAACAATCAACGAGACAATTAACGGGCGAAGTGGCAGGTTGGGATCGAATGGCGCCAGGGCGATTGCGGGATAATAGAGCATGGCGCGGGCCTTTGGCCCTTTTAATTCCCTTGCGGGTCGTAACCCTGGGCCGGTGGCCCAGGCTGGTATAAGGCGCGCCGTTGGCGCTCTAATCCCAAGCATAGGTTTCGTCATGATCGACGCCGTATTTTTTTAGAAACATGCGGTATTCTTCCTGAAAGGTGCGTGTGTGGTGATGCTCCTCTTGATTATCAATGTAAGCGCATAACGAATTCAAGTCGGCCGGGCCGACGGAAAAGCAGGCATAGCCGCGTTGCCACGCAAAGGGGGAAAGGCCTGGCGACTGAGTCTTCAACCATTTTGACGAGGAAGTCTTCAGGTTTTCAATTAAGTCCGCGATAGCGAGGGTGCGCGCGAGGCGGATGGCGAGGTGTACATGGTCCATCACGCCACCGGCCCGATAACATTCGCAGTCGGCGTTTCGTGCTGTTGTTGCCATGTACGCATGCAGTTTCGGCCGGATGGTGGGTTCAAGAAACGGACGGCGTTCCTTTGTACTGAAGATCACGTGGATGATAGTGAGGCTTAAGGATTGTGGCATGGCCACAGTGTGAATCAAAAGTGTACCTTATGCCAATATTCGTCTGTGAGAGGCCCGATCAATACCGGCGGTTGCGGGATCAGGAAGCATAGCACGGGCCTTTGGCCCTTGTGGTCATAATGCGGTCGTGGACCTGGGCCTTTGGCCCAGGCTGGCATAAAGGCGCGCCGTTGGCGCTGGGGCGGCCCTGCGGCGGCGCGAACGATTTGCGCCGATTGCGGGCCAAAGGCCCGACCCATGCCAGCGTGGGGCAACGCCCCACGTAGGCAGATCGGATAGGCCATGAGCGCCAAAGGCGCGATTCATGGGCGTGAGACGTCGAACGATCAACGATACAATCAACGGGCGAAGGGGCAGGTCAGGATCGAATGGTGCCAGGGCGATTGCGGGATAATGGACCACGGCGCGGGCCTTTGGCCCTTTTGATTCCCTTGCGGGTCGTAAACCTGGGCCGGTGGCCCAGGCTGGTATAAAGGCGCGCCGTTGGCGCTAGTGTGCTGGTACGATGTCCGGCGACGGCCGTAAATCGGCGCTGGTCACCGGCCGGATCACAATGGTGTGCGTCACCGGCGTCATGGCGTCGGCCA
>CAYTJG010000039.1:0-30486 GCA_964437865.1 uncultured Bifidobacteriaceae bacterium
TAACCGGGCCTCCAGCGCCAACGGCGCGTGTTCATGCCAGCCTGGGCCACCGGCCCAGGACCGCGGTGGTCAGGAGTTCAAAAGGGCTAAAGGCCCGCGCCATCCGGCCTGTCTCGAAAACCGTGCCTGCCGACGATGATTCGCCGCCTCAATGCCCATGAGCCGCGCCGTTACGCCCAGACAGATCCCGGTTCGGTTGCCGTTGGCGCCGCCCGAATGACGCTCAGATAGGGCATAAAATTCTCGCATATAACGGCCTGCGAAATCGGCAGCCCAACGCCGTAGGCGCGATCATTCGTAGAACGCAAACAAAAATGGTTTCAAGCTCCGTGGGAGCGGCCTAGATGAAAAAACGAAACATCCTATGGGCTGACACCTTCTGGGATGGCCGCTCCCCCGCATCCCTGAAGGGGATGAAGCATCCAGCCCAGCGTTGACGCGACGAAGGAGCAGCTACACTGGGTAAACTTTCGAATACGAAGGGCAACGCTGAAAGCGTTGGATCAATTCCCGGCGGTCAGTTCCGTTTTAAGCTTTGTCGCATCACGGAGCGGCTCACAGGAATGGTTGAATTCGCTGGCGCGAGGTGTCAGGTGATGAACCGGGGGCAAGCGTCAGGGCGATATCTTCCCGGGTGACATCGACCAACACAATTTCATCAAGACGCGGGTGGGATTGGGGACGTCGAGGAGTGCGAAGATAACACTGTATCAATGGATGCGCCAGCGCGCCAAACCGGGGCCAAAGCTTCAAAATGCGTTAAAAACGAACCATACTATGGGTTGACACCTTTTCTGCCAGGAGCCGGCAGCGGCCTGGCTCATGGGCGTTGGGTTTACGCGTATGGCCGCATATGATTCGTTTGAGGTTGTTGCACGAATGTTTCATGTAAAAGCTTTTTTGCGTTTGATCGAAAGGTAAAATGAATCCATGCAAAAGCTCCGATTAGTCTGCGTCATGGCATGCGGAATCGCGGTTTGTAGCCACGCCCAGACGAATTCCGCTGTGCTTGCTTTGGTTGACACGCCCCCGATAAATGGTCAGGGGGATGCTATGGAATCGGGCTTTATGGTGGGAGAACTGGTCAATGCGCCATTGAGCGGCTTGTTTCGTAGTGAGTTACTAATCTCGCTTCCCGCCGTGCCGACAAACAGCGAACTGACGTCAGCGGTGCTTAGCCTTGACTTTGCAGGAAGTTCAGGAACCAATGGCAATTCCACTTTTGGTTCTTTGAGCGTGTATTATAGTTTAAGTCACAACACCCTGACTTTTGATGCCGCTGACTATTCCTCTTCAGATTTCGTTTTGGTCACGAATACATTTTTAACGCCTGATTCACCACCCGGCATATACAGCTTGGACATCACCCGCCAAGTGGCCGCAAATTATGTGATCCATGGTGCTTCGCAGTTCTTTGCCCTTCGCTTTCAGGTGGACGCGCTGCAATATCAGGAAGGGAACCACTATTATGAGTTCAATGACTTTGTGCAGGTGAATCCACTTCCGCAGCCTGCGGTGTTTTATCCCGCGCAACTCGCCTTGCAATTCAATCAGTTGCCCTCGCCTTCAATTTCTTGTTTATTGGATCAAAACCTTGGTCTCCTTTTCCTGTATTGGCCAGTAGTGGCAAGTAATTATCTGTTGGAATCCGCCGATACAGTCGATTCCGCAAGCTGGAACACGGTTACAAATGCACCGCTGACATACACCAACAATAATGAAATATACGTGGGCGTTGTCCCTATGAACAGTCGGTGTTTTTTTCGCCTGCGCCAACCATGATTGGGTTCGCGGAGCGACCGCGGAAATAAGCCAGACACGCCAGTGTCTGGTCTCGCGCCCAACGAAATCAAGCGTCCTGAAGGGACGCCGGATATCCCCTGACTCTTCAGATAGTGGCCTCCCGCATCCCTGAAGGGGATGAATCATTCAGCCCGGCGTTGACGCGACGAAGGCGTGGCTACGCTGGGTAGGCGTTCGAAAAGAAAGGGCAACGCTGAAGGCGTTGGATCAATTCCCAGCAGTTAAATCCTGATTAGAATTTGTCACATACCATAGAGCGGCTCACAGGAATGGTTGGGCTTGCTGGCGCGAGTTGTTATGTCATGAACCGCGACAATCGGCGGGGCCTCATCTTCCTGGATTACGTCGACCGGCACGATTTCAGCAAGACGCTGGCGGGATTGAATACCAAGAGACCAGGCCCCTTTCATGACTGGCGGTGCTGCCAATAAAACGGACGGCGATGCAGGTGCATCACGGCCTTGATGAAAAGCGCGTCGATTTCCACGCTGTAAACAATGGCGTAAGGAAAGCGGTGGAAGTTAAGTTTGCGATTGTCGCCCCGAATTTTGCGCCCGCGCTCCGGCGCCGCCAAGAGGCGGCTCATGGTGGCCTGATATTCCTCAAGAAAATCGCCGCCCAAGCCCGGCTGGCGATCCTCATACCACAGCGCGGCGGCTTCCAACTCCTGCGGGACTTCAGGATGTCTGGCGACGCGCATGGAGCTTGTGGCGAATGTCCCCAACCATTTCTTCCTCGGAACGGGCATCCACCCGACCTTCCGCCATCTCGCCAGAACGCCGGTCAATGACCTCATTCCATAGCGCCTCTGCGTCCGCGTCCGCCGCATCATCTAAGCTGGCAATGAGTTGGCGGGCCAAATACGCCCGGTCCTCTGCGGGCAGGGCCAGCACTTCGGCCATTTTCTCAGCAGCAATGCTCATGAGTTCACAATATCGGCGTTGTCGGCCGTTCTGGCAAGTCTCCAGAACAGTCGTTTGCTTGCTCACTGGGATGGAAGCGGGCCTGGGTCTCGTTTAAATCGGTGGTGGTCAGCCGCAAGAACTGTTCGGTGGTGGGCCGAAATCGGGTCAGCCCATGGATCGATTCCTTTGCTCCCTGGCCGCTTGTGATCCAGCGCCAACGGCGCGTCTTTATACCAGCCTGGGCAACCGGCCCAGGACCGCGGTGTTCATGAGTTCAAAAGGGCTGAAGGCCCGCGCCATCCGGCCGCGGCTATTTTCACATACGCGGGAACAACGTCACCCTCTCCTTGGGGGAGAAGGACGGGGTGAGGGCGGTCGTTACACTGACTTTGTTTGAGAACCTCGAAGCGTGCGAAGGCGGCGCTGTTCCAAGGGATACGCCAGCGCGCAAAACAGAAGCCAAAGCGTCGAAAACAGATAATAACGAACCGTACTTTGGTTGACACCTCGTACGGTCAAATAATCACGATTCAAAATACAAAAACTATTGCTCCGGTGTCTATATGATGATGGCAGTTGACGAGCGACGCCCCCAATTTTTCAGGATAGCCGTACTTCGGCTGGTCTTGGTGCTGGGATTAATGCCTTTGGTTGCGCCGGGAGATGAGTTTCGGCTCAGTTTCCTAAATGAGGCACCCGCGCTCCAAGATACTTGTCGAGTGTTGCGCGAGGCGGGTGTTTCGCAGTCGGCGGTGGCGACCTTCCAAAGATTGGTCACCGGCCAAAACCAACTTGGAAACCGTGTCAGCGCTGGCAAATTCCCCCGAGCACGGGGTGGATTTTACCGGTTTCAGGATGTCAATGATCTGGTCCGTCGTTTGCCAGCGCCGTTTGGCCGCCAGACGGTTGGGACCACACCGGAGAACCGTACGTTAATGTGCTTCGATGTTGCCGCCCTTCTTTTGCGGGGGGCGGGCTATGGGACGCCGCGGTTGGAGCAGGAATTCGAATCAAACGGCATCGTGCTGCCGGTGGCCGGTGGACCGATCAAGAATTGGCGATACGAAGCCTTCCGTACAGGGTATCTGTTGGCGCTGTGCCCGGAGAAGGATTATTTGCGGTGGGTGGGGCAACCCAGGAGCGCCGACGAGACTCAATTAGAACTGAGTCTGATCGCTCCGCGCAGTTTGGAGGGGGCCGCAACCGGGCGTGAGAGGGACATACGTGCAGCGTGGGAGTCAATCCACCGGGCCATGGAACGGTCTGGTTTTGCCTACGGAGGCAAGTTGCAGGTTGGCTTCGTTTATCCGGCGGATTTCAAAGGGCACGTGCTCTCGGCCGATCACGCCTTTGTGTGCATTCCGCAAAAAGAGCATTGGATATGCGTTGAGAAGACTAGTCCCACTGGCCCGTTTGTTCGCGCTGACTTCAAGTCAACACAGGATCTGGCTCGATATGAGGCCGCAACGTACTTGGATTTTCCGCTTGCCGCTGGTCAGTCAGGCTATGATTGCCCCATCATCGTGACCCTCGACAATGGCATTATCCAGATCTTTCGACCAACCGGCGGACGGACGGCACTACGACTTCCTCGAGTCCAGTGCGGGTTGGTTCGGTTGAGCCTAGCGGGGGTGTGGGGCGCTGAGACGGAATTTGCGCCGCGGCGATTCGTGCTGCCGCCTTCGGTCGGCCCGACCCCTTTCGCATTGTGTCAATAGTAAAGCCCGACGCCTTTTAGAATTGTATGGCCATTAATAAACGAACCAATCTTTGGGCTGAGCGCTCTTACGGAATGATCCAACGCCTTCAGCGTTGCTTTCCTTTCGAACTTCTACCCAGCGTAGTTTCCTGCGTCGCGGCAACACTGGGCTGGATGATTCATCCTCTTCAGGGATGCAGCGGGCAGCCATCAAACTCTTGCTGGGCAGGAACGATTTTAACCTCGCATGGACCAGTTGAAATCATTGGCGTGTTGACTTGATTTGATGTCCCGGCCGGTTCAGGGTTTTGCGCATGAAATCAAGCCAACTGGCGAACGTCTTAATCAAAATCATCGGGCTTTATGTTTGTCTTTGCGCCATGCCAGGTTTGGTTACCGGGTTGCTCGCCGTCTTGGTTTCAACCTTCGGTATACCAAAGCCGGGCAACTGGTTGTTCACCGAGCTTTCTTTTTCGATAGGCGCCGCCGTGCAAGTTGTCGCAGGCATTATCCTCATCGCCAAGAGCCGGGAGCTAGCGGACTTTTGGTTCAAGAGTGAGGAAGAGTGAGTCTTTGGACTCGACTGGTTCGACTGGAAACATGGTGGAACTGTTGCCAAGGGGTGACATTTATACCAGGGCCGGTAGGGCGCGTCTCTCCGAGCGCGCCGCGCCTGCCAACCGTCGCGCTCAAGCCGACACGACCCGCCAACCTGAATCCAGGCTCGCCCCCCTCCGCTCCGCGTCATCAACGCCTCCTTTTGCTCTTGGTTGCCGAGGTCTGCGAGCCGTCACGCTACGTTCGCGGCGCGCTCGGAGAGACGCGCCCTACCGCCGCCTGGCACACCTTGCGGGCTGAGCGCAGGCGAAGCCGGTGTTCGGCCTCCGAACGCGCTGAGCCACACTTTGCATGTCAGGGCTGCCGGCGCGATGGGGCAGCGGAGACAGAGGTTTCACTTTTTCCCCAGGCCGGCGGGTCCTGCAAGACTCTCGCCAAGACCGTCAGCGCGCGGTCCGCTTGGGCGACATAAGGATTCGCCGGATCCCACACCTGGCCGGCCAGGGCGGAGCAAATCTGCTGCATGATGCCCGGATCGCGGTGGGCGGCGAAAAAGATCCGCGGCAGCCGGCCGTCATACCACGCGGCCACATAGGTGCGAAAGGTGTTAATGCCCTGCATGACGTGGTCGGCATAGTCGACCTGCCAATCCACCGCTTCGCCGCGCAATTGCCGGGTCAGCACCTGGGCGGCGCGTTGGGCGGAGGCCAGGGCCAGCGCCACGCCGGAACTGAAGACCGGATCCAGAAATTCGGTGGCATTGCCCACCAGGGCGTATCGGGGGCCAAACAGGCGCTTCACCGCACACGCGTAGCCGCTGATGCGTTGGGGCGCCATCGTGAATTGCATCTGCGCCAGCCGCCGGGCCGCGTTCGGCTCGCCGGCCACGATGGCGCGCAATTGCGTTGCCGGATCGGCGGGGAACTTCTGAAAGAATTCCGGCGATCCAACCGCGCCCACACTCGTCTTCCCATTCGCAAACGGGATGATCCAGATCCAGGCGTCGTCCGGATGCACGCAGACCCAGATCTTGCCTTCTTCGCGTCCGGGCGGACGGAGGTCGCCGGTGACATGGGCGAACAGCGATTCCCGCGGCGGAAATGCCGACGGCAGTTCCAATTGCAGCAGGCGGGGCAGCACCCGGCCATAGCCGCTGCAATCGAGGATGAAGCGCGCGCGGATCTCCCGCGGGGTGCCGTCCGGCTGCCGCACGGTGGCCACGGCCTCGTCCCCCGCCAAATCCACGGCCGTGACGCTGTGCTGAAAACGCACCTCCACGCCGCGCGCGGCCACGGCCGCCGCCAGGGCCTGATCGAAATCCGCCCGCGGCACCTGGTAGGCATAGTTCGGCCCGGTCCCCAGGCGGTTCGCAAAATCAAAATTGCACTCGTCGCCGCCACGGAGGAACACGGCGCCGGTTTTGAGCAGAAAATGCTGCTGCTCCACCGTGGCCAGGAGCCCCGCCTCGGCCAGCAAGGTCATGCTGGAGGGCAGCAGGCTCTCGCCGATCACAAAACGCGGGAACACCTGTTGCTCCACGATGAGCACGCGAAAGCCCTCGCGCTGCAGCAAGGCCGCGGCCAGCGTGCCTGCCGGCCCGGCGCCAATGATCAATACATCTGTCTCGGGCATTTTGTATTTCGGGGTGAGGGGTGGATTGACTGGGAAAACGTGGGGCTGGTGCCTCAGACCGAAGGCGGCGGAAAATAGCGGTCCAGCCGGCTGAACAGGCTCTTGTCGCCTTCGATCTTGATGACGCCCTGGCGCAGCGCAGCCGTCACGTTCAACTGCCGCATGAACAGCGCCACCCAGGTGTCGGCCGTGCAGGTCACGCGCAGGTCGGGCCGGGGGGATGGCTCAAACGACAACTTGCAGGCGCCCTTGTCCACTTCCAGCCGGTAATGCCGGTCGCTATCCGGAAAATCGAATTGCAGCACGGCGCGCACGCGGGCCGCCGCCTGGGGATCGATGCTGCGCGCCATTTCGCGCATGAGGATATCGGGATCGCTGCCCACCTCTTGCTGCAGCTTCCGACTGTTGGAATTGGTCACCTCCAGCTCGGCCGCGTGCTGCCAATAGATGTTGGAATACGTGCGGAAATAAGCTTCATCCGGCGACAATGGCAGCCCCGCATCCTCCATGGTGCGGGCGGAGAGCCGGCCAGTGGTGGCGGTTTCGGAACCGGCGCGAAAAAAGGCCGACTCAATCCGTTTCAGGGTGACGGGTTTGGAGAGCTTATACGGGAGCAGGTGCGATTCCGGCCGGGTCAACTGGCCGCCCAGCTCCATATCCATGGTGTCGGCGATGAGGCGAAAGGTCTGGTTGATCGGCTCGTAAGCCTCGCGCGCGCGGAGGGCGCCGATGGTGATGGAAATGAATTTCTTGCCCGCCCATTTCGCCGGTTCGCGCAGGCGGTTGCGCAACAGGCCCAGCCGGCTCGGCTCCAGCCCCTCGGTGGTCAGCGGAAAAGTGCGCTCGAAGAAATTCTTCAACTGGCTGCTCATGGCGAAGTAATAGACCGGGGTGACGCACACGAGCACATCGGCGTTCAGCAACTGCGGCAGGATCTCCTGCATGGGGTCGTCGTGGATGCACTGGCCGGGCTTGGCCAGCCAGCAGTGATAGCAGCCCAGGCACGGCTTGAGCGAGTAGCGCTCGGTAGTGATGTCCAAATCGGCCACGTCCGCCCCCGCCTCCCCCAACCCTTGAAGGAACAGGTTCGTGAGGTATTGCGTAAAACCGTTTTTTCGCGGATTCCCCCGCACGAGCAGGATCTTCATGGTTGCGTGTTGAACAAACTCCGATGACTGCCCACCAATGAACCGGCGCGGGGCGGGGCGGTCAAGGCTTAATTACCTTCTTGAGAGGATTTAATGAGGCCGCCGCCGGCGGCTTCCGCGATGATTTCCACCAGGCGCCGGTTGGTGGCGGCGTCCTTCACGGCCACCCGCACGGCGCGGTCGCCCAGGTTAGCGCCCATGCAGGCGGCGTTGCGCAGAAACAAACCGCGCTGGCGGCAGCGGGTCAGCAGGGTCTCGGCATCCGGCCCGGTTTCCGGCAGATGGCAGAGCAGGAAATTGGCCACGCCGGGGATCACCTGCCAGCCCAGCGACTCCAGGGCTGGCGCCAGTTCGCCGCGGAGGCGGGCGGTTTCGGCGTAGCGGGCCGTGTAATAAGCCGGGTCCCCGAGCGCCTGCACCGCCGCCACCTGCGCGGGCAGACTCACGGCCCACGGCGGGTTCAGCGCCCGCAGCGATTCGAGCTGTTGCGGCCCGGCACAAAGATACGCCGCCCGCGCGCCGCTCAACGCGTAGGTCTTGGAGAGCGACTTGCACACGATCACATTTTCGGATCGCGCCGCGAATTTCTCCAGCGACTGATCCGGACCGGCGTATTCCACGTAGGCTTCATCCACCCAAACGCGGGTGGCCGCCGGCACCTGGCGCAAAAGGGCTTCCAGCCCGGCGCGCCCGAGATGCCGGCCGGTTGGATTATTGGGATTCACCAGGATGACGAGGTCATACCCGCCGGCCAGCGCGGTCGCCAGGGCGTCCGGCGCCAGTTGATATTGGGCCGCGCGGGACAGCGGCAGCCGGTCTACCTGGCAGCCGATGATTTGCTCCACCACGTGCGCGTATTCGCCGTAGGTGGGATCCAGCAGGAGCACGCGCGAGGACGGCGTGAGCCAGTGACGCAGGGCCAGGAAGATCAGGTGGGAGGAACCGGCGCCGGGCAGCAGGCATTCCGGCGGCACGCCGCGCACGCGCGCAATCGTGCGGATCAGACCTTCGCAGCCGGTGGGTGCCGAGGTGCGCAGGAGCTGCGGCAGGTATTTGGCCACGGCCGCCACCACCTGGGGCGAGGGCGGAAACCAGGCGTCCAGCACATCGGCGTTGATGACTTCGTCCAGCCGGTCGAGCGCCTGGAAATCGTCGCCGACGGCTTCAAAGAATCTGCCGCCGTGGTAGCAGGCGGTGGGCGTTTTAAAATCCACGCCGATCTGCCAGGAGATTTCGGCCTGCACCCGCGCCAGAATCGGCCAGACGCCGGGCAGCGCCGCGTGGATGTCGGCCAGGGTGCCGTGCAAGACGCCGTAGGTGACCGCGCCGGAATGGATGTCCTGGCCGGTGGGCTTGAGCCCCACTCGCAGGTGCAGCCGGCGGATTTCCTGGCGGCCAATGGCCATGATATGCGTGGCGCCGCGCGCCTCCGCCCAGCGAAACGCGGCATACATTAGCGCCGAGGCCAGCAGCCGGCGACGGGCTTCCTGCGGCACCGTCAGCAGACGGATTTCATAGATGCCGCCGTCGATCGCAAACGGCAGTTCCTCGCGCTTGAGATACTTGTCGATCGAGAAGCTCGGACCGCCCGGCGGCGTAATGGAGACGAAGCCGACGATGCGTCCGCCCTCGGTGGCGACGATATAATGATTGAAGGCGTCGAGAGCGTCGGTGAGCCGGCCGGTGGCGTTGGGGGTGTGCTGTCGGAGTTCAGCGGCGAACACCTCATGGCGCAGCCGGTAAATCGTTTCGCGATCCTGCTCGTCGGCCAGGCGCACGACCAGACCGGGGTGGGCCGGTGCAGCCGGGGCGAGTGCTCCGCCGCGGTGACCGGCTGGGGGGACGGCTTCTGATTGCACGAGCCAACTTTAGTTAAAGCGCGCGGCGAGTTCAATGCCGCGCAGATTGTTGAGGTTGAAAACTTTCGTGGCGTCGTCAAACCCGTTGGCGCGCGCCAGCCCGGCCAGCACCCGGCCGGGGCCGATCTCGAACAACGACAAACCGTCGATCCCGCGCAGCGTGTCCATGGCGGCCCGCCAGCGCACCGGCTCCACGAGGTTGCGGGCCACGAGTTGGCGGAGGATGGTCGGATCCGTCTCGATCCGGCCGGTGGCGTTGCTGATCAACGGAATTTTCGGCGGTTGAAAGTCCACCGTCTCCAGCCACTCCGCAAACTCCCGCCGGGCGGGTTCCATCAACGGGCTGTGCCAGGGGCCGGCCACCGCGAGCCGCCGGCATTGGCCGAGCTTTTCGGCCGTGATGAGTTGTTCGGCCGCTGCCAGCGCGGCGCTGGCGCCGGAAAGCACGAATTGGTTGGGCGCATTGTCGTTGGCGAGCACCACGGCGCCCTCCAGCGGCGGTTCCGCGAGCCGGCGCAGGATGGTTTCCCGGTCGCCGGCAATGACGGCCATCAGGCCGCCGGGCGTGCGCGCGGCGGCGGCTTCCATCAATTCGCCGCGCCGGGCGGCGATGTCCACCGCGGCTTCAAAATTGACCACGCCCGCCGCGGCCAGCGCGGTGATCTCACCCAGCGAATGGCCCAGCACCCGGTCGGCCCGGATGCCCAGCTCCAGCAGGCGGCGCAGGTAACCGAGCGAGACGCAAACGAGCAGCGGCTGGAGATTTTTCGGGCGCACCAACTCCCGCTCCGGCCCGCGCCGGCAGATTTTTTCAAGGTCGCCGCCCACGCGTTCCGCGGCCCGGCGGACCAGGGCGCAAAACGGGGCGTCGGCCTTGAACAAGTCCTCCCCCATGCCCACGGTTTGCGATCCCTGGCCGGGAAAAAGGAACACGTTCATGACCGGTCAAGCCGCCGTGGCGGTCAAACCGCCATCCACCACAATGGACTGGCCCATGATGTATGCCGCGGCCTCGGAGGCCAGGAACGTGACGACCGACGCCACCTCGGCGGGCTGGCCGAAGCGCTTAAGGACGATATGATCGAGGTTTTTCTGTTTGATGGCCCGTGGCACGCGGGCGGACATGTCGGTCTCGATGAAGCCGGGCACGACGGCGTTGACGCGGATGTTTTTGCCGCCCAGCTCCGCCGCCAGCGCGCGGGTGAACGCCAGCAGCGCGCCTTTGGAGGCGGCGTAATTCGTCTGGCCCATCACGCCCACCAGGGCGGCGATGGAGGCCACGTTGATGATGATGCCGCGCCGGGCGCCGAGCATGGGGCGGGTGACCGCCTTGCACCAGCGGAAGGCGCCGTTCAGGTTGGTGTCCAGCACGCGATCCCAATCCTCCGCCGGCATGAGCATGAGAAACGTGTCGGCGGTGATGCCGGCGTTGTTCACGAGCACGTCGATTTTGCCGGTGGCGGCCACGATCCGCTCCACGGCGGCGCTGATGGCCACCGCGTCCGTTTGCGAGCATTTGATGGCTTCCGCCTGGGTGGCGGCGGCCACCTGGGCGGCGGCCTCGTCGTTCTGATGGTAGGTGAAAAAGACCTTGGCCCCCCGGGCAGTGAAGCGTTCGACGATGGCCCGGCCGATGCCGCGCGAACCGCCGGTCACCACCACGACCTGGCCTTCAAATTCTGGTTTCATAATTTTGGCAATTCAAGGCAAGGCCTGGTAGCGCCGCCAGAGTTCCGCCGGCCATTCCTTGACCAGCCGGTTGGTGTGCGCCTCCACGAGCGTGAGCGCGGTGCGGCCGAACGCCATGGCCGCGCGGGATTTTTCGTGGATCAAATAATGGTTGAACACCAGCCGGCCTTCATATGCGGGCTGGAGCCGGTGCGAGGTGTAGAGCAGCAGCGGCATCCCGAATTTCACGGGCTTGCGGTACTGGCAGAAGTTTTCGACCACCGGCGTGAAAATGCCCAGGGCCATCGCCTCCTCCACCGGCAATACCTCGAGCATGATGGCCAGCCGGCCGCGCTCGAACCATAAGAAGAAATTGGCGTTATGCACCACCCCCATCATGTCCGTCTCATGAAACTCGGGCTGGAGGCTCAACCTGCGCTTGATAAGCCGGCCCGCGGATGAATGCGACGTGTTCGTCATGGCCGGCCGGGTTACATTTCATCCAGCTTCACGGTGAGGCTCCGGGGCATGATGGGCGGCATGGAAATGGACCGGATCACGGCCCCGTCCGGCGAGCCCACGCGGAATTCAAGGCCCGCATAAGCCAGCTCCACCGGGAACAGGCCCAGGGCCAGCGGCCGGTTCAAAACGTGGGAGAGACCGTGCGTGACCACCTCGCCCACGGGCCGGCCGGCGCTGAAAATCGGCGCGCCGGTGGTCAACTCCCGGCAGCCCTCCGCCGCGGCCAGGCCGATGACCTTTTGTTTCAAGCCGGCCGTGCGGCGCTGGAGAATGGCGTCACGGCCCAGGAATTTCTCCTTTTCGAAATCAATCATCCATTGCAGGCCCAGCGGCAGCGGATCGCGCACCCGTTCGCCTTCGCGGAAAATGTTGAAGAAACGGCCTTCCAGCCGCAAAGCATCATGGGCGTCCGCCCCCGCCAATCGCCCGCCGCGCTCGGCGACTTCCGCCCGGAGCGTGTCGAACAACCCGGCCGCTATGCTGGCCGGCGCAATCAGCAGATAGCCGAATTCAGATGTCTTGCCGGCGCGAATGAACCGTACCGGCGCGCCCGCAAACTGGTAGTTTTCGATCGATAAATACGGCAGGCCGATGACGTCCGCGCCAAAAATCTTCTTCACGATTTCCCACGAGCGGAAACCGTCGAGGCTCAGCACGACATGGTTGGCCGATAAATCCTTGGCCACCGGCGCCACGCCGGCCGTGGCCAGCAGCGCGTCCAATTCCGCGTCCGGCAGGATGCTTTCGCAGAGGAAGATGAATTCCTGGTCGTTGTTGGCCACGAAACAGTCGGCCGCGAGCCGGCCCTCCGGATCCGCAAGAAAGGTGTGCAGGACGCGGCCGAAGCGGATTTTGGGGACGTTGCCGGCCAGCAGGGCGTCGAGGATATCCATGCCCGGATTTTCCGGCAGCGAGAAGGCGCGGACAAAGGAGAAATCCGTGAGCGCCGCGGCATCGCGCACCGCGCCGCATTCGGCCTGCACGTCGCCAAAGTGGGAGGCGATCTCCACGCCGTGGCGTTCGCGGCCAACGGCACCGGCCGCCGCCAGGGAGTCTTTGAGCGGGGAGGTTCTCACGCCGGACCTCCATTCTGCGCGCGCTGTTCCAGCACGAAATCCACCACGGTGTTGATGGAGCGCAAGACCGAGACGTTCTCGTCCGGAATCTTGATCTTGAAGCAGGTTTCCACGCAGAGGACGATTTCCAAGGCGTCCAGCGAGTCCAACCCCAGCCCGGAGCCCAGCAGGGAGACATCTTCGTGCAAATCCTCGGGCTGATAAGGCAGGTTGAGCCGCCGGATCAACTCCTGTTTGAAGGTGTCAATCACCTCGCGTCGGCGCAAAATAATCTGATCCATCGCTGCGGGCGCGGACGCGCCGGTCGTTATCGGCATAGGGCTCAGCTGACTATGTTGGTCCGTTTGAACGGGCGAATTCTTGCCTATTTTTCGAAATCAGCCAACAGTTAATTGTGCCCGAGTATGCAACGCCGGCCGGGGGCACAATTTTGTCATGATGATAGCAAAAAATGTTGATGCCGCGGCTGGGCGGAGTAGGATGGAGCGTTAGTCCAACACCGGCGGACCACTCTCAGGGAGCGCGGCCCGGCGGTCAGATAAACAAAAAACCACGTAAACCATGTCTGCCAACCACGTTTCAACCTGCGCCCTGGCGGGCGGTTTTGCGCTGCTCGCCGGCTGGGCGGCCGCCGATCCCGCCGCTCCGACGGGCGACCCGACCCGCGGTGAAGCCTACTTTCAATTGAGCTGCGTCATTTGCCATGCCGTCAGTTTGGGGCCGGATCATTCGGTGATCAACAAGCAGGGGCCGAGCCTGGTGGGGGTGGTGGGCCGGAAAGCCGGCTCCAGCCCGCATTTCAATTACACGCGGGCCATGCGCGACTCCGGGTTCACCTGGGATGCCGCCACGCTAAGCCGTTTTCTCGCCAATCCCATGACCGTGCTGCCCGGCACCACCATGCCCATGCCGGTCCCCGGTGAAGGGAACCGCGCCGATGTGATCGCCTACCTGGCCACCCTGGAGATTCCGGCGGGGGTAGAGCTCACCTACCCGGCCGGCGGCGCGCCGGCGGCGGTGTCGGACGTCAATGATTGGCCCCGCCAAACCCCGGGATTGCAGCATCATTTTACCGTGGCGGATTTGCCGGCGCCGTTCGCCACGTCCTCGGCGGGCAATGGTCCGCAAGTGGTGGCGCCACCCGCGGCGGCGACGTTGTTGGCGCCGCCGGGATTCACGGTGAAGAAATTTGCCGACGGCTTCAACAATCCCCGGCTGTTGCGCACGGCACCCAACGGCGACCTTTTCCTCGCGGAGACCGGCGCGGGACGCATTCGAGTGCTGCGCGTCCCGGATGGCGCCGAAGCTCCCGCCGAGAACCGGGTCTTTGCCGAAGGCTTGGACCGTCCTTTTGGCATCGCCTTTTATCCGGTGACTGGGGACCCGCAGTGGATCTATGTGGCCAATAATAATTCGGTGGTCCGGTTTCCTTATCAGAGCGGGGATTTAAAAGCGGCGGGGACGCCGGAAGTGATCGTGCCGAAGTTGACGGATTCGAATGGCGGCCACTCGACGCGCGACGTGGCGTTTTCCCGGGACGGCCGGCGGATGTTCATTTCCGTGGGCTCGGCCTCGAATGTGGCCGAAGAGATGAAGAAGAAACAGACGCCAGAGGAAATCCAGGCCTGGGAGGCGGCCAACGGACTGGGAACAGCCTGGGGCGGTGAGACGCACCGGGCGGCCGTCCTGGTGACGGATCCCGAAGGACACGAACCGTTGCGCGCCTATGCCAGCGGCATTCGCAACGGCGTGGGGCTGGCGGTGAATGCCGTCACCGGCGATTTATGGGTATCCACCAACGAGCGCGATGGCTTGGGCGACAACCTGGTGCCGGATTACGTGACGCGGGTGAAGGAAGGCGGCTTCTATGGCTGGCCGTGGTATTACCTGGGCGATCATGAAGACCCGCGCCATGCCGGGGAGCGGCCCGACCTGGCCGGCCACGTGCTCGTGCCGGATGTCCTGGAGCAGTCGCATTCCGCCTCGTTGGAAATGACCTTCTATCCGGCAGCGGCCGGGGCGGCGGCGTTCCCGGCCGAATACCAGGGTGATGCCTTCGTGGCCTTTCATGGCTCCTGGAACCGCAGCACGCGCACAGGTTATAAAATCGCCCGGGTACGGGTGGATCACGGGGTGCCGACGGGCGAATACGATGATTTCATCACCGGTTTTGTGGTGGATGAGCATTCGGTCTGGGGCCGGCCGGTGGGGGTGACGGTGGCGCACGATGGCGCCTTGCTCTTTACCGAGGACGGCAACAACACCCTGTGGCGCGTGGCCTACCAGGGCCATTAAAGCCCGTCCGGCTCAGGTCTTGGGCGGGCCGTTCGTGGACGGCGAGGAGAATATTTTCTCGACGGTGCGAATGGGATGCAGCGGCGCGGAGAGGTATTGCGAAAACGGGATGTACGCCGGCTTGATCTTGGGCTGATCGAGCGTGCCGGTCACGTCGCATTCGAGCGCCTTGCTGAAGGGCAGCAAAACCGTGCTGACAAACAGGCCGAGGACGGGAGTGTTCCGCAGCAGTTGCGCCTGCACCCGGGCGGTCACATTTTCCTGCAAGTCCACCGTGCCCACGTAATCGAAGCGCATGGTGAGCGACCGGATCTCCACCGAGTCGGTGAAGATCACCCCGTTGGTCATCGTAAAACTTCCCGCGGCGTCGGTGGCCCGGCTGTTGCCGATGTCCAATCCCGGCGTGAAGGTGTTGAGCACTTGGGACATGAGGCCCAGCACGGGGGCATCCCACAGCAGGCCGTTGTGGAGCTGGGCCTGCCCGTAGCCGTTCCAGGTGCGCCAGTCGGAGGAATTGGCGCTGGTCACGGTGAGTTGGGCGGACAGGGCGCCCCGCAACAGGTTGGTGGGCGACCACAGCGCCCGCCCCATCGCATTCAAGTCCACGTTGGTGCCCGCCATGAAAAACGAGAAGTCCGTGCCGTCGCCCGGCGTTTCCAGATCGAAAACTCCCCAGCCGTGCGCGGTGCCGCCGTAGCAGGCGGCGGTGACGTTGGTCAGGATGAGATCGTGGCCCAGCCAGTGGATGGTGCCGGTGATCGCCGGCGTTTCAAATTTGCGCCAGCGAAACGGCAGGGTGCCGATCACGTTGAAGCGCAAATCCGCGTCGTCGGTCACCAGGTCACCGTCCTGGAATTTGAGCGGAATGCAGCCGTCAACGAAAGCCTCCGGAATGGCCAGGAAGTGATAGGGTTCCATCACCGCTGTGGTTTGCGGTCCGATGGCGCCGATCACCGCGGCGGGCTGCACGCGTCCCCGGCCCTCGTGCAGCCACAATTTCTGCCCCGCCAGATCCAGCGTGGCGCGCTCCGCCACGAATTGCTCGGTGCCGCCCGCCCGCACCAATTGCGGATGATAAAACTCCGCCGTCAGGTTGGTGTAACTCAGCGTGGCGGTCAGGCTGTCCAGCGACTGTTCCCGGACGGCAAAATTCGTGAGCGCCACGCGGCCGGTGGCGGTGAGGGTGCTGAAATCGAGGAGATTACCGCCGAGCTCCAGGCTGAGCGCCACCGGTTCGTGAAAATGCACGTAGTCAAACGCGCGCGCCGCGTTGGTGTTCAACCAGGGGCGGATCAGATTGGGATCCACCTGGCCGCTGACCCGGCAGTGGAAATCCCGGTTGGTTTCATTTTCTTCCGCGTCCACGGCGAGCGTCGTGCGGCCCCGGGATATCTTCAGGTCCTGCACGCTCCAGATTTGCCGGTCATAGTGAAGCTGGGCCCGCACGGAATCCAGCGGGAGCAGGCCGGCCAGCATGAGATTCGTGAGGGTCAGGTCGCCTTGCAGCTTGCTCGCGGCGCCCAGCCCAGCGGACCACTGGGCGGCGTGGTTGGTCAGGGCGGGCAGCACCAGCGAGCCGTTCACATGCAGGCTGGCGAAATTCGTGGCCGTCACCCGGCCATCCAGCGCCAGCCGGCTCAAATCGTTGAAGTTGCCGGCCAGGTCCAACGCCAACGCCACCGGTTGGCGAAAACGCAGGTGGTCAAAGGTATGCACCGCGTTGCTGGTAGTCAAAAAGGACCGGATCAGGCCACTCTCCACCGTGCCACCAACCTGGCAATGAAAGTCCTGGTTCGTCCCGTTTTCTTCCGCGTTCAGCGCGAGGGTCGAACGGCCCCGGGTAGCGACCAGGTCTTGAATGCTCCAGGTCTGCTGGGCGTAGTTGAAATGGGTGTGGAAGGAATCCAGCGGCAATACGCCAGCCACGACGAGGTTCGTCAGCGCCACGTCGCCTTGCAGTCGGCTGCCGGCGATCAGGGCGGCGGACCAGTCGGCGTCCTGGTTGGTCCAGGCAGGGGTCACGAATGAGCCGCTGACTTGCAAGTGCGGCGGCGTCTTCCAGATGACCAGGTCCAAGCGGCTGCGCACTTGCTCGGGGAGCAAGGGCGCCAGAATCCGCAGGTCAAACGTGGAAGCCGTGGCGAAAGTCAGTTCCCGGGTGTCCACGTTCAGCTTGGCCGTGGTCTCCAAGGTGCCCCGGTCGAGTTTGATGGAACATTGGGTCACCGCGAGTTCGGGGGCGGCCCACGTGCCGGCACAATCCACGGTCTCGGCGCGGAGGCCGCCGGCTTTGAGGTTGGTGCAGCGGGCGAACCCGGCGATTTGGAAGGGCTGGAGATTGGTCCAATAATCCCACGCCGGGTTGGGCACGGCCGGCGCGTTGGTGGGCAGCAGCACCTGGACGGCAAACTCCAGATTGCTGGTGCCAAACCAGGGGGTCTCCACGCCCGGGGCGCGCCCGCTGATCCGGAACGAACACGAATGGACGTCCCGCGCATCGCCGCTCAGGCGGGCGTTGATCCGGGGGACGCCCGCAAAATGGATTTGTTTCAAGGTGTCGGAGAATTGTTCAAGCGAGGCTTCCACGCTGCCGCGTTCCGGGGCGGGGCCGACGGCAAAGATCTGCCAGCGCCGGCATTCCGGCGCGTGGGCCAGCTCGCCGCCCAGTTTGAACTGGGTGCCCGCAAAACCACCCGTTAACTCGTCCAGCGACCAGGTGTCGTCCGGCAGGATGCGCAACTGGCCTTGCAGATTGGTCAGCACCAGGGCATGGTCGGGGGCCGGCGAGAGGTTTAGGCGGCCGTCGCGCAAGACCAGGCCATCCACTTGCAGATGCAAGTGCAGCAAGGCCGGATAATCGATACGCAACTGCACTTCGCGCGCGGTAAACACCGGCTCCGCCCCTCCCGCGGTGACGCCCACGCGGACGTTGTCGCACACCAACCCGTGGACGACGCGCAACCGCAGGCGGGAAAATCCCAACTGCACCCCGCGTTCATGCATCGCCGTCACCAGTCGGGTCTTCAGGAATCCAGGCAATCCCACCAAATTGAACCAGCCAAAAGCCAGCAACCCCAGCAGCACCAGGCCCCAGACGGTGAAGCGGGCGCAGCGGAAGGCGATACGGCATTTGCGCCAGAATCCGGGCTTGGAACTCATGTCGGAAAAAATTGGGCCGAAATCGCCATTAACTCAAGACTTTAGCGAGGGTTCCCGCTTCGGTGAATCGGGGTGAGTTGGAGGTCGTTGGCCCCAATGAGCCTGCGCCCCGGCCAGCCGGTGGCGAGGCCGACCGTCACCGGAGCCCGGAGCGACCATGCCGGGCGGGTGCTCACGGCGTCTTTGACTTGATGGTGAGGTTTTCGGCGACCAGCGCGCACAACATGCGCGGGAAGATAAAGTACCATCGCTCGCCACCCAGCGTCACCTCCGCCATGGCCGTCGATTCGCCCGGTGCCATTTCCTGTCGCCCGCCGAAGGTGACCGTGTATTTCTCTCCGGTCTTGAGCTCCACGGTCAGCATGGCACTGTTGGTGGTGATGCCCATGGCTTCGTCGTCGCGGTTTCGCCCGAGCCAGGCCCAGACGGCCAGATCGCCCAACTGGTGGACGGTTTCCTCGACGCGATGCGGCTCGACCACGCCCTGTGATCCCGGGGCCACCGACCAGTCTTGCGTGCCGTTACGGATGAGCTGCAGCATCTGGCCGTTCTGCCGCATCGTGACTTGGGCGACATTCGTTTCGGAGAAGCGCCAAACCTGATGCGCACGGAAAAAATCACCCGTCCAGGGCAGATCGTTCAAGATTTGCGCCGGCGTGGCATAGACAAATTCCTCGTCGCCCCGTTTCACATAAATCTGGCCGTTGGTGTCGGTGCCGCCAAACAACAGTTGGGCAATGACGGGACGCGGATTACCGGCGGCGCGCAGGGTGACTTCCTGCACCGGGTTGGTGAGACCGTACGTTTGCAGATCCGCGGGCGTAACCGAGTCCTTCACGAATTCGGTGACGCGCAGGCTGGCCACGGTCTTGATGAGATTGGTGACGAGCTCGGCTTCCACGGGGAATTTCTCCCCGGCGACCGTCCAGGTATTGGAATTGAGCTGGAGGGTATAATTGTACTGACCGCGAAGTTGAATCTCGGTGACGGGCGCCGTGACTTCCATCAGGTTGGGATCGCGGAATTCGCTGGCCGCGCCTTTCCAATCGGTCAGCGATTTCTTGGCGGCGGCCAGGACGGAATTCCAGCCTTCGCGACGGGCATAGAGTTCGCCCGGCAGGTCGGCCACTTGTTTGCCCACATGAATAGCGGACAGCAGGTTGGAACCGCTGCCGAGCCAGACATCCAGCGCGGCCGGCTCCAACCCATAGGTGGTCAGATCGGCCTTGGGGTCATCGCTCACAAAGCGCGCCACGGTGGCGCTGCGCAATTCTCCCAGGGCCTTGGCAATCCGGAAATTGTCAGCGCGGGCCGCCAGCGGCCGCACCAGCCGCCAGAGCCGGTTGGTGGGATCGCGCCGCAATTCGAGGGCGAGCGGGCCGTTGGTAATGACCAGCCAATCCGTGGCGTCGGGCACGTCCACCAAAGCGGTATCGCGCCAATCGACGGCTGCGTGCGGCAGAAATTGCAGCCAGGCGGTATCGGTGATGAAGGCGCCGGTGACGCCCACCAGGCGCACATAGACCCCATCACCCGTAACCGTCTTATTGCCCACCTGCAGGTGCCAGGCTTGATTGCCGGCGGCCACATCGAGCGTGTACTGCGGATGGTCGAAGCCGAATTCGGCATTCACATCCTTGTGCGCATTCAATTCGCCGGCGGAGAACGTCAGCGTGGGTGCGAGTTTTTCGAGCGCGCCCACCAGGCCTTCGATGGGGGCGGTTTGGGCCGGGTAAACCAGCGGTGTGGTCAGCCGCCAGACCCGATTGGTGCGGAGCACGTTGATCTCCCGACCGCCAGCGGGGACGACCTGCACGTCGGTCACCTCACTGGCGCGCAAACCGGCCAACAACGCCTTGGGGGTCGTGGGCGCGGGTTGAAAGTAGGTATTCAAAACCCAGATGGCCATGGCCAGCGCCGCGGCGAGCATGAACCAGAGAATGGTCGTTTTGGATTTCATTTTCGGCGGACGAGCCAGACCAGCCAGCCGAGCCCGAGCACGGCGCCGGGCAATGCGCCCAACAGCAGCCAATTCAGTTCCCGTTGTTCCTGGCGGGTGATTTGCAGATGGAGACTGGTGAGCTGGCGCGGCCCGATGCCGGCCACCAGCATTCCACGGTCACAGAGCCAGTTCACCGCCGCACTGAGGAAGTTCCGGTTGTCGCCCCCATCGATATAATAATTGCCAAGGAAAACATCGTCGCCGATGGCGATGATGCGGGTGTTCCCCCGGGGATTGGAGACGCCGGCGACCGGCTTCTGTTCCACCGCACAGGCCAGCGGATACGAGCGGGCCGGTTCACCACTGTTTTGCAGGAGGGTGCTTTCGGTGGAGCTGCCGAACAAGGCGGTGGCTTCGGGTGCATTGGCCGCCCGGTTGGATTGGGGCAACGGACCCACCGGATACGGCGAATACAGTTGCAGTTGCGAATTAAGCGAATTCATCACCGGATGCTTGTTGAAACTGCTCAGGATAACGTCGTTGCCTGTCACGGTGTAATGCGGTTCCCGCACCGCGTCGCCTAGGACGGCGATGCCCCAGGCTTGCAACACGGCTTCCAAGCCGGTCGGCTGGCCGTGCGACCGGTAGTCAAACATGACCAGCAGACTCCCGCCCTCCCGCAGATACTGACTGATCTCCTGCAATTCCAGCTCGTTGAGCGCCTGTTCCGGACCGGCGATAATCAGCAGACTGCAATCGAGGGGCAGACCCGTGTTGCCGATCCCGGGGAGATTGGTCACGCTGATATCGTTCCGCGCCAATGCTTCCCCGAAGGCCTGATAGCCAAGGCTACTGGTATCCGTCAGCGAGGCCTCGCCATGTCCCTGCAGAAAATAGGCCTTGAGCGGTTGCGGATTCGCCAGCGACAGCAAAATGGACGTAAACTCCTCTTCGCCATTGAAGGCGATGGGCTGCCGTTTAAATTCAAGTTTTTGCTTCGGATCGGTCGGCGACACCATCGACGTTTTATAGTCGGTGAGGGCCGCGCCCGGGAACACCTTGACCCGGCCGCTGTAATCGAAAATGACCAGGTCCTTTTCAGACTGCCCGCCAAAGTACTGCTGATATTTTGCCTTTACCTGC
Source organism: uncultured Bifidobacteriaceae bacterium (assembly GCA_964437865.1). GTDB lineage: Bacteria > Verrucomicrobiota > Verrucomicrobiia > Limisphaerales > UBA11358 > UBA11358. Next base: position 21,410 of record CAYTJG010000039.1, read on the forward strand.
CCAGCCTGGTCCGGCTCGCGGTCATAATCCACCGTCTGCACAACGATGTTCTTGTTGGCCCCCCGATATTCGGCCACCAAGTCGGCCACGTCCTGGTAGAATTGGCCCCGGCGGTCGTAGTAGAGAATGATATCCAGGCGGTTGGTGACGCCGCGCAGGACGTTGAGCGTGCTGGACGACAGCGCCATATGGGTCCGTTGGCTCAGATGGAAACGTTGGTAAAACCGCGCGCCCAGGTAATTGACCATGACCACCACGGCCAGCACCAGCACAGTGCGCAGCACTGCGTCCAAGCCAATCCGCCAGCGGCCGCCGGTGGAGAAACTGGGTCTCATTTTGGGGGCGTCGCTCATGTCATTTCCAGCGGCGGATTTCCACCACCCGCAGCGTGAGGAACAAGAACAGGAACGTGGCGCTCAGGTAGAAGATCAGTGCGCGGGTGTCCACCGTGCCGCGGGAGAAGTCCGTGATTTGGTCAAACAGGTTCAGGCAGGACCAGAGTTGCGATTGCCAGGTGTCGGTGAGGGGCAAGGATTTGACCCAATACGCGACGGTGAACTGGACGATGCCAAAGGCCAGCGAGAACATGGCCGCCACCATTTGGGTGTGGGACACGGCGGAAGCCAGACAGCCGAAGGACAGGAAGAATCCGCCGGCCAGGACGATGCCCAAAACCATGCCGCCGAGTGTGCCGAGATCCAGGGCACCCGCCTCGTTGGTGAAATGCGCCACCAGGAACAGGCCCGCCAGCAGCGGCAGCCACATGGTGAGGTAAAACAGAAACGCCGCGGCAAACTTGGCGGCCACCACCTCCAGATCCCCCACCGGCGCGGTCATCAGCGTCTCATACGTGCCGCTGGATTTTTCCAGGGCAAACAACCGCATGGTGATCACCGGTGGCGTCAACAGCAGGATCATCCAAAAGTAAAAGGACATGAAGAAGATCTGGGTCAGCGGCACGGCGGACGAGTCGCTGACCAGCCCGCTGATCAACTGCTCAAAAGCCGCTCCGGTGAGGAACGTGATGGCGGCGATGACCACATAGCCGGTGAGCGAAAAGAAATAGGAGGCCAGTTCGCGGCGCAGTAAAACGAAGAACACGCTCATTCCTGGTCCTCCGTTTTGGGTTTGGTCACCTGCACATAGATGTCTTCCAGCGAATAATGGCTGCGGGTGAGTTCGCGTAGCCCCCAGCCGTTCTTGCAGGCGAGCGCAAAGATGACGGGACGCAGGTCAAAGCCGTCGCGGGGCGTCAGCGCGCAGCGGAAAAAGTCGCCGCCGGTGGCCGATACGTCAAAGTGCTCCACTTCCGCCAGGTTTTCCCAGGCGGCATTCAACGCGGCCTCGGGCGCGGCGATTTCGGCCACGATCTGGTTGCCGCCGGCGATCCGGTGCTGGAGATTTTCCGGGGTGTCCGAAGCCAGCACGCGGCCGTTGAACATGATGAGCACGCGCCCGCACATCATTTCCACCTCCGGCAAAATATGCGTGGAGATGAGCACGGTATGCTTGCCGGCCAGGCTCTTGATGAGTGCGCGGACGGCGCGAATCTGGTGCGGGTCCAGGCCGATGGTGGGTTCGTCCAGGATGACGAGTTCGGGTTCATGGACCAGCGCGTCGGCCAGGCCCACCCGTTGCCGGTAACCCTTGGAAAGCTGGCCGATCACCCGGCGGCCCATGTCGGCCAGACCGCATTGTTCCATGACCGTCGTCACGCGCTCGCGGGAGTGCCGCCAGCCCAACCCCTTGAGCCGGGCGCGAAATTTCAGGTATTCGCGGACGCGCATTTCCGGATAGAGCGGGTTGTTTTCCGGCATGTAGCCGATGCGCCGCCGCGCCTCTTCTGAATCGTGAAAAATATCAAAGCCCGCCACGCGCACGGTGCCGTTGCTGGCTGGCAGGAAACCCGCCAGTATGCGCATGGTCGTGCTCTTGCCCGCCCCGTTGGGACCGAGCAGGCCCACAATCTCCCCGCGGGCCACCGTGAACGATATATCGTCCACCGCGGTCCGACCGGCATAACGCTTGGTCAGATTGGAAACTTCAATCATCAGGTTTGCAAACCGTAAAAGACGTGCTCTAGTCTAGCGGGAAAACCACCGGTGCGGCTAACAAAAATTGGTGTGAATTCAACCGCTGAAGCCAGTTCCCGGAGCACACCACACCATTAAACACCGCGCCGCGAACAAAGTTTCGCTTTTCCCAGGGGTTGGCGTCCGCCTGCCGGCCCAGCCGGCTACCTCAATTTCTTCACCAACACCTTCGAGTTCCGGCCGCTTTGGTCGTACTTCTCGCGGCGCGCCGGCGGCAGATCGTCCGGCGTGCCCTCGCTGAAGCCGCCCTTGGACTGGAAATAAGTGAACGCCTGCGTCGAGAGCGTGATCAACTCGTTCAAATTGAGCTCTTTCGCCCGGTTCTCCACGAATTGAATCAGTTTGCGGCCGATGCCGTGGTTTTCGTGGGACGGATTCACGTACAGGCAGGCCAATTCGGCCTTCTTGTATTCGGGATAAACATGCAGGGCCACGCAGGCCACCGGGTTGCGGTCGGTCTCAAAAATAAAATAATCGCCCAGGTTTTTCTCGATGGAGGCGCGGCTGCGCTTGACGAGTTCCTCGGCTTCCACGGCCTTCTTGGTGAGCAGCAGGATGGCGCGGATGTCTTTCTTCAGCGCCCGGCGGATTTGCTGGTATTCATTGGCATAGATCAGCGTGCCAATGCCGTCGTTGGAGAAGACCTCGGTGAGCAGGCCCTCGTCCACCTGGCCGTTGATCACGTGCACGCGGGGGATGCCGGCTTTGCACGCGTCCACGGCGTGCAAGGCCTTGGAGAGCTGTTCCGGCAGGATCTCGTTTTTTTGGAGCGCCAGCACGGATTCGAAATCCGCCAGCAACATCTGCCGAACCAGCCGGCCCTGCACCAGGATGCCGTCCTGCGCCGTGATGAACATCAGTTTCACCGCATTCAAGGCCACGGCCACGTCCAGCGCCACGCTGTCCGAATTCACCCGGTACGTCTTGCCGTCGCCGTCGAAGCCCAGCGGGGGGATGACGGGGATGATGCCCTGGGCGAGCAGGGTCTGGAGCAACTCGATGTCCACGCGTTCCACCTTGCCGGTGAACAGATGGTCCACGCCTTGCAGGATGCCCAGGGGATGGGCCACGATGGCGTTGGGGCAGGCGGCGCGCAGGTCGTTGGCCGAGAGCCCCTCGAGAATTTCGTGCGTCAGCCGGTTGGCCGCGTCGAGCGACAACTGCAACGTGGCCGCGTCGGTGATGCCGGTGCCGTCGGCATTGGAGATTTTCAGGCCCTGCTTTTCCGCCAGCGCCCGGATCTGCGCCGAGGCGCCATGCACGAGCACCACGCGAATGTTCAGCGACCGCAGCACCGCCACATCCAGCAGCAGCGTGGCGAAGTTCTCGTTGGTGACGATCACTCCATCCAGCGCGAGGACAAACGTCCGCTCGCGGAATTGCGGGATGTATTGCAGGATGCCCCGCAGGTCGGTCGGTTTCATTGTGCAATGAGATTACTAACCCGTTTCAGGCGGGATTCAATAAATAATTTAGGCGGCCAGGACCTTTTTCAACGCGTCGATCGTGCGTTGGTTTTCCGGCCGGGTGCCCACGGAGATGCGCAACCACTCGGGCAGTTGGTAGCCCGCCATGGGACGCGTGATGACGCCCATTTTTTGCATGGCATTGAAGACCCGACCGCCATCGCCCACCCGCACCAGGATGAAATTGGCAAACGACGGCACATATTCGAGCTTCAGCTCGCGGAACGCCTGGACGAACAGCTCCAGCCCGGCGGAATTGTTGGCCCGGGTCCGGCCGATGTGTTCTTCGTCATCGAGTGCCGCCAGGGCCGCGTTTTGGGCCAGCAGGTTGGTGTTGAACGGCTGGCGGATCTTCTCCAGCGCGGCAATGAGTTCCGGTTCGGCAATGCCATAGCCGATTCGCAGTCCGGCCAAGCCGTAGATCTTGGAAAAGGTGCGTAGCAGAATCAGGTTCTTGCGGGCGCCGAGCCGGATGAGCGGCACCAGGTCCACGGGATCATCGAGAAATTCCAGGTACGCCTCATCCATCACCAGCAGCACGTCCTCGGGCACGTCATTGACAAACTGGATCAGCGTCTCGCGCGGGGCCAGGGTGCCGGTGGGATTGTTCGGGTTGGTCACGAAGATGATCCGCGTCTGTCCGTTCACGGCCCGCAGCATGGCCGGGAGATCATGGCCGTAATGCTTGGCCGGCACGGTGATGACGTCGGCGCCCGACATTTTGGCCACAATCGGATAGATGGCAAAGCAGTACTGGGAAACGACGATATTGGTGCCCGGTCCCAGCAAGGCGTGGGCGACAAATTCAAGGAGTTCGTTGGAGCCGTTGCCGAGCACGAGGTTGGCCGGCTCCACGCCCAGCTTGGCGGCCAGCTTGTTTTTCAGGTAAAAAGCGTTGCCGTCCGGATACAGGTTTACGCTGGGGATGGCCTCACGCAGGGCCGCCTGCGCCTTGGGCGAGGGGCCCAGCGGGTTCTCGTTGGAGGCCACCTTGATGATGGAATCCACCGGCAGGCCCAGTTCCCGCGCGACCTCTTCAATCGGGCGGCCGGGCTGGTAGGTGGGCAGCGTCTTGAGAAACGGATTGAATTGCATCCTCCCAATCTGGAAGCAAATCCGCCCGGATGAAATAAAAAAGTACGAGTCCGGCTCTCCGTCTTGCCCTCGTTACCGTCGGGGCCGGCCGGCGGCTGCCTCAATCTCCCGGCAGGTCCTTGTCCGAGATGGGATAGAGCTTCTGGTAATCGGTGGCCTGCACCCCGACGATGGCGGCCACGCCCAGGATGTCGTGGGCATTGGCGTTGCGCGCGATATCGGCCGCGGGGCGGTTGAAACCGAGCAGGATTTGGCCGTAGCAACTGGCGTGGCCCAACACCCCCAGCAGCTTGCTGGTGATGTTGCCGGCATTGAGATCCGGGAAAATCAGCACATTGGCGCGTCCGGCCACCTTGCTTTCACTCAGCCGCCGGGAGGCGATCTCCGGCAGCAGCGCCGCATCGGCCTGCAGTTCGCCGTCGAAATCCGCTTCCACATTGAGTTGGGAGGCCTTGTTCCGGGCTTGGGCGGTGGCCGCCTGCACCTTGCCGATGGAGGGATGCGCGGCGCTGCCCTTGGTGGAAAACGACAACAGCGCCACCCGCGGGCGCACGCCGAGTAAATGCCGCGCCAGCCGGGCTGTCGATACGGCAATGTCCGCCAGTTGTTCCACGTTGGGCTCCGGAATCACGCCGCAATCCGCCATGAACAACACGCCATTTTCCCCGATCCGCGTGTCTTCCACCTCCATGGCCATGCAACTCGAAATCGCGTCAATATCCGGCGCATGCCGCACGATTTGGAACAGTGGCCGCAGCACGCTGCCGGTGATGTGGGAGACGCCGGAAATCAGGCCGTCGGCCTGGTGCATGGCCAGCATCATGGCGCCATAGAAATTGGGCTGCAACATGGCCTCGCGCGCCTCCGTCTGGCGCAGCCCCTTCTCCCGGCGCACGCGGTAGAGCCGGTCGGCAAAGTTCTCCAGATCCTCGCTCGCGGCCGGATTGATGATTCGGATGCCTTCGAGGGAAATCTTGAATTCCTCGGCCACGGCCCGGATGCGGGCCGGTTCGCCCAACACGATGGGGGCTCCCAGGCGTAGCGCCTGGAATTGGCGCGCGGCTTGCAAAATGCGCGGTTCTTCGCCCTCAGGAAAGACCAACCGTTTCGGATGCCGCTGCATCTTTTCGATGACATTGCCGATGAAACGCATGGAGATAAGTTAGCCAGCCGCCATTAAACTACCAGACCAATTTCGAATTTGTATGGCGGGCGCCGGAAACCGAAATGGGGATGTATATTTAAAAATGCGATCCGCGCCCATCCCCAGGCGCTGAAACGTGGTGCTGAATCAGCCCTCACCCAACCAAATGCCCCACCACGCAAGGCTGCGGCTTGGTTCGTTCCCCGTTGCGCCAACCGCCGTGCCGCCCGCCCGTCTCAGCGCGGCGCGACCAAAGGGGCGGTCGTGCAGCGCGCCAGCGTCGGGGAGTGCGGTGGCCCTCCACCGCTTTGGCACACGTCCCCGCCAGCCAACCCGAGCCACCATGGTTCGTTTGCGCAAGCCGCGTGTTAGCGGGAGCCGTGAGCGGCTCGCCCATAGCCGGGCCAATGAAAAACTCATTCCCCCTTGGGTTGGCAAGATTCGCCTTGGGCCACAGCGCCGGAGGGCCACCGCACTCCCCGACGCTGGCGCGTTCACCCTGCGCCTCTACATCGCGAAGCGCCTTGGTCCGCGTCCCGTCAAAATTTCTTTGCGCCTGCGCATTTTTGCGGGAACCTTGTGCCCATGCCCGTGTCCGAGCACATTCGCAACAAACTAAGCACCGTCCCGCATAAACCGGGTGTTTACCTGCACAAGGATCGCTTCGGCACCGTCATTTACGTGGGCAAAGCCCGCGACCTGCGCAAGCGCGTCAGCCAGTATTTTCACCCATCGCGCCGCCAGGGCTGGGATCTCAAGTTCAATGCGCTGATCGAGGCGGTCTATGACTTCGATATTCACGTGGTGAAGAACGAGGCGGAGTCGCTGCTGCTCGAAAGTCGCTTGATCAAGGAATTCCGGCCGCGGTTCAACATCAGTTTGCGCGACGACAAGCGCTACCTGATGCTGAAGGTGAACCTCAACGACCCCATCCCGAATTTTATCTTCACGCGGCTGAAAAAGGACGACGGCGCGCGGTATTTCGGTCCGTTTGCGCATGCGGCCGCCCTGCGCCATACGCTGTCGCTGGCCCAGCGACAGTTCAATCTGCGCGGCTGCCGCGTGTTCACCCCGGGCGAGCCGGATTACCGGCATTGCCTCTACGCGCATTTGAAATACTGCACGGCGCCCTGCGTTGGCAACGTGACCCGCGAACAGTACGTGGCGCAGGTGCAGGCCGCCTGCAATTTCCTGGAGGGCCAATGCCGGGAAATGCAGGACCAGTTGGCCACCGAGATGAAGAAAGCCGCGGCCGCGCATGAATTTGAAAAAGCCGCCGAACTGCGCGACCTCATCCGCGACCTGCAAGACACCTGGAAGCGCACGGAGAAATTCGAGCGCATCCCCTACACGTTGCCGCTGGCGATCAATCCGGTAAACGACCTGGCGGAACTGGCGAAGGAACTGGGCCTGCCCGCGCCGCCGCAACGGATCGAAGGCTTCGATATTTCCAACATCAGCGGCACCTTCGCCGTGGCTTCACTGGTGAGCTTCAAAAACGGCCGGCCGGACCGGGCCAATTACCGGCGGTTCAAGATCAAGACGGTGGTGGGGCAGGACGATTTTGCCAGCATGGCCGAAGTGGTGCGCCGGCGCTATTCGCGGCTGTTGCAGGAATCCAAGGTCAAGCATCCGGAGCGCAGTGCCGAGGGCGGCGAGGCTATTCCGCAGGAACTGCAAACCCTGGTGAATGAAACCAGCCGCCGCGTGCGCCGGGGCACGCCGGTCAAAGCGGCGGAGGGAAGATCGAAGCTGGAGGATGGCGACCGCGTTGAAATTCCATCCGCTTCGACCGATGTGTTTCCAGATCTCATCTTGATTGATGGCGGTAAAGGGCAGTTGGGGATGGCGGTGGCGGAATTGAAAAAGCTCGGGCTGGAACGGATTCCGGTGATCGGGTTGGCCAAGGAGTTCGAGGAAATCTATATGGCCGACCGGAATGAGCCGCTGCGGCTGGGGCTGGATCATCCGGTGGTGAAGCTGTTGCAGCGCGTGCGGGATGAATGCCATCGCGTGGCGAACAGCTACAATGCGCAACTGCGGCTCAAGAAGATTTCGGAGAGTGTGCTGGACGAGTTTCCGGGCATCGGTGATCGGCGCAAGGCGGCGCTGCTCAAGAAGTTCGGCTCCGTGCGGCGGCTGCAACTGGCCACGGTCGAACAACTCGCGGAAGTGCCCGGGTTCGGCGGCAAGGCGGCGGAGGAGTTGAAGCAATTTCTGGAGGCCCGCTCCACGGCGGCTCCCGCCCCGCCCGCCGACGCCGAGGCGGTCTGATTTCCGCGGGCTGGCCCAAGTGATCGCGAGCGGTTGCAGGGAGGACGCGGTTGAAAAATTGAAGGCCGAGGTTTCGAAATTGGAAGTTGAATGCGCCCATGCGAAGCTGTCCGTGAGCGGCGGGCGGGAATTGATGACTTCGCCGGGCGGCTTGGTATGGCTGCAGCTTGGTAAAACGATGGCGGAGTTGTGGGCGATGACGTCCGTGTTGAAGCTGCCGGCGACGGGAGCCGAAATCAAGGGCGTTAGCGGTTAGGAGAATTCTGAGATGACCCAGGAACCATTTATGATGTCGAAACGGAAACCCATCCCAATAGACCGCGACAAGCTTCGCGCGGAGGTTCGCAAGCTCCCAAACGAGTACGTTTTCCTGATGTTGGACGACGCCATTGAGCTTTTGCCCCCGGCCAAGCTCCGCAAGGTCGCGCGGAGGTACCTCGATCTGCAGAAACTGCGGCCGGATGCGGAGACGACGGGCAAGCCACACTTGCTCTCAGACGTGATGCTTTTTGAGAAGGCCAGTCTGGCTGGCGAGTATTACGAGTCATTCGACGTCAATTCCCAGAACTATAGCCAATTATCCGCTGGGACCAACGCCTGGATGGCGCGCTTTCTTCGGCTCCTTGAGCGTTGTGTCATGAACGCAAAGAAGCGCGAGCCGGCGGAAGTGTGTGAGGCCATTGACATCCTCTTCGGTCTGCTGAACCACATTGATGAAGGCCTCGACGACGTTGTCTTCTTCGCTGACGAGGGTGGATCGTGGCAGGTCGGAGTGGACTGGCCAAAGGTATTGCCGGCCTGGTTCAAGGTTCTCTCGGCCACGGCGGAGCCGGGGGAATATGCGCGGCGGATCACGGCCTTGCTTGCCTGTCACTGTGGCTATGGCTGCGACAAAATGCTGTCGGTCGCTCACCGAATAGCAACGCCACTCCAACGTCAGGCCCTCGCCGAAATAAGGACTCGTGGCAGCGCAACCGCCCGCGGCACGCCTTAACATCCTCGAAG
>CAYTJG010000040.1:0-28987 GCA_964437865.1 uncultured Bifidobacteriaceae bacterium
CTGGGCCTGGCCATGAACAAGGGCGCTCGTTTTCTGCTGGCGTCCACTTCCGAGATTTACGGGGACCCACTGATCCACCCGCAGCCGGAGGAATACTGGGGCAACGTGAACACGATCGGACCGCGGGGCTGCTACGACGAATCCAAGCGGTTTGCGGAGGCCATCACGATGGCCTACCACCGCGAGCACAAGGTGGAAACGCGGATCGTGCGCATCTTCAATACCTACGGTCCGCGCATGCGGATCAATGACGGCCGGGTGGTGCCGGCGTTCATCAGCCAGGCGCTGAAGAACAAGCCGGTGACGGTATTCGGCGAAGGCAAACAAACCCGCAGTTTCTGCTTTGTCTCGGACCTCATCGAAGGCATCTACCGCCTGATGATGTCCGCCTATGACATGCCGGTGAACATCGGCAACCCCGCCGAACTGACGATGGTTCAGTTCGCCGAACAAATCATCCGGGCGACCAAGTCGAAGAGCAAAATCGTTTACAAGCCGCTGCCGCAGGATGATCCCAAGCAGCGCAAGCCGGACATCACCAAGGCGCGGAAGATCCTCAAGTGGGAACCGCAGGTGGCCCTGGAGCAAGGGTTGACCGATACGATCGCGTACTTCCGGACCAAGGTGTGATCCGCCGGTTCGGCCGCGCTTGACCGCAAAAAGGGAGTGGCGCCACCGTCACTCCCCCCTGCCCTTTTCCCGTGAACCCGAGGGGAATATTCAACCCTCTCCGGATTGAGCCCAGCCGGATTTGCGGTTTGGCATTTACTGTGCGGCCCGTCTGGCCCAATTTAGAGCGAACGTAGAGGGATGACATTTAACGCGCGCCAGTTTGCATTCCACTTTCCACGCCCGATGCTGGTCATGGGGATCGTGAACGTGACCCCGGACTCATTTTCGGACGGCGGTGACTATTTTGATCTGGAGGCGGCGGTGGCGCACGGACTGGCGCAAGTGGCCCAAGGGGCAGACCTGCTGGATATCGGGGGCGAATCGACACGGCCGGGCGCCCAACTGGTCACCGAGGAGGAGGAACTGCGGCGCGTGGTGCCGGTGGTGGAGCGGCTGGCGGCACAGACCCGGGTGCCGTTGTCGGTGGACACGGTGAAGCCGGCGGTGGCCCGGGCGGCCCTGGCGGCCGGGGCCAGCATCGTCAACGATGTGGGGGCCTTCCGGGCCAACCGGGAGATGGGGCTCACGGTGGCGGAATTTCGCGCGGGCTACGTGTTGATGCACGCGCTGGGCCTGCCGGGCATCATGCCGGCGGAGTCGACCGGCGGGGACGTGGTGCGCGCGGTAAACGAGTTTTTTTCCGCGCGGCTGGCGATGCTGGTGGACGAGTGCGGACTGGCGCCCGAACAGGTGGTGCTGGACCCGGGCATCGGCTTCGGCAAGACCCTGGCGGAGAATTTGCAGTTGCTCGGGAACCTGGGAAGTTTTACAAAGTGGGGCCGGCCGCTGCTGTTGGGCGTTTCGCGAAAATCGTTCATCGGCAAGGTGACCGGCGCCGGCTTGGCCGAGCGGTTGCCGGGCTCGCTGGCGTGTGCGGCGCTGGCGGTGCCATCCGGGGTGAACCTGGTGCGCGTGCATGACGTCGCCGAAACCGTGCAAGCCGTGCGCGTGGCCGAGGCCATAGTACAGAAATCAAATGTGGATTGACTTTGAAAAAGGCTGGCAACCCGTCGTGGAGATTCTCATCCTGGCGGTGCTGATCTACTATGCCTTCAAGTTCGTGCGGGGCACGCGCGGCTGGCCGGTGGTCATCGGGTTTGTGGTGGTGCTGCTGGCGCTGGTGCTGGTGACGACCATCCTGGATTTGAAGGTGCTGCGCTGGATGCTGGCCAGCGCCTCGGTCTTCATCGCCGGCGGCGCCATGGTCATCTTTCAGCCCGAATTGCGGCGCATGCTCGCGGAACTGGGCAATCTGCCGCTGTTTGCCTCCACCAGCGAGCAGCGCGAATCCATCGAGGTCATCATCCAAACCTGCGAGCGCCTGTCCGAGGTCAAGATCGGCGCCCTGATCGCCGTGGAACAATCGATTCAATTGCAGGAGGCGGTCGAATCGGGCATCAAGGTGGACTGCGCCGCCACGCCGGAAATGCTGGAGACGATCTTTTTCCCGAACAACGCCGTGCACGACGGCGGGGTGATCCTGAAAGGCGACCGCATCGCCTATGCGGCGTGCATTTTTCCGCTGACGCAGCGATCGGATCTGAACAAATCGCTGGGCACGCGGCACCGGGCGGCGATCGGGCTGAGCGAGGAGACGGACGCGGCCATCGTGGTGGTCTCGGAGGAAACGGGCGCGGTTTCGTACGCCTACAAGGGGCAGTTGACCCGCGGGGTGAGCCTGGAGGAACTGCGCGCGTTTCTGACCTCGCTGATCCTGCGGCCAGAGAAGACGCATGGCTTTGCCAAATGGCTGCGGGGCCAATTCAAGGACCGCCATCCGGCGGCGGGACCGCCGGTGATCACCAAACAAGAAATGCGCCCGGCGGCCAAGCCGGCCGCCAAATAAATGGACCCATGCGCGATTGGCTGATCAAAGATTTCGGTTGGAAACTGTTTTCGCTGCTGCTGGCGGCGTTTATCTGGTACACCGTGCATAAGGTCATCGAGGAACCCAAGCCGGCTTCCGCGGAGCCGGCAACGGTGCAGATTCCGTACGCCGATATCCCCGTTCTGATCGTGGCCGCGGCGGCCGACCGGCATTTGTTTCAACTTAATTCGAACACCGTTTCCGTGACGCTCAGCGGCACGCCGGCGGCGCTCAGCGGGCTCAAGCCCCAACAAATCCGCGCCACCGTGGACCTCTCCAATTTCGATCCGCAGGCCGGGAGCACGGCGCGAGCGGTGGACGTCTCGGTCCCCTGGGACGTCACTGTCGTCGACGTGGCACCGGCCGAGGTGCGGGTGATTCCCCCGGGCCAGCGATGAAGGGGAACGGACGGGAATTTGCTTTTTCAAGCGCCCCTTTTCAGGAATGATGACAACCATGAGTTCGCCCTATAAAATATTTGGCACCGACGGTGTGCGCGGGACGGCCAACATGGAACCCGTTACGGCGGAAACGGCCTTGAAGCTGGGCCGCGCGGCGGCGCATGTCTTCAAGAACCTGGAATCCCAGCCGCGTGGGCGCGGCAAGCACAAGATCGTCCTCGGCAAGGACACGCGGCTTTCGGGCTACATGCTGGAGAACGCCATTTCCTCGGGCATCCTCTCCATGGGCGTGGACGTGTTGTTCATCGGACCGCTGCCCACGCCGGGCGTGGCCTATGTGACGCGGAGCCTGCGGGCCGACGCCGGCATTGTCATCACCGCCTCGCACAATCCGTACACGGACAACGGCATCAAGTTTTTCCGGGCGGACGGTTACAAGTTGGATGACAAAGTGGAGGACCAGATTGAGCAACTGGTTTTCTCGGGCGAAGTGGAGAAGATCCGGCCCAGTGCCGAGAACATCGGCAAAGCGGTGCGTATTGACGACGCGTTGGGGCGCTACATTGAATTTGCCAAGTCGTCGTTTCCGAAAGGATTGACGCTCGAAGGCGTGAAGATCGTGTTGGATTGCGCGCATGGGGCGGCGTACAAGGCCTCGCCGTGTGTGCTGCGGGAACTGGGGGCGGAAGTGGTGGTTTACGGCCACCAACCCGACGGCAAGAACATCAACGAGAACTGCGGCTCGATGCATCCGGAGACGATGTGCCAGAAGGTCGTGGAGCACGGAGCGGCGCTGGGGATCGCGCATGACGGCGACGCCGACCGGGTGCTGCTGTGCGACGAGACGGGCACCTTGATCGACGGGGACGACATCATGGCGATTGCGGCGCTGGAGATGCTGGCGGAAAAAACGCTGGCGCGGAAGACGCTGGTGACCACGGTGATGAGCAACGCGGGGCTGGCGGCGGCCGTGAAGCAGGCCGGCGGCAAGCTGTTGCGGACGCCGGTGGGAGACAAAAACGTGATTGAGGCGATGTTGGGCGGAGGCTTTAATTTTGGCGGGGAACAGAGCGGGCATTTGATTTTCCGGGACCATAGCACGACGGGTGACGGCCTGGTGGCGGCGCTGCAGGTGTTGCGCATCGTCAAGTCGCAGGGCAAGCCGCTGTCGCGGCTGTCGCGGTGCTGGACGCGGTTCCCGCAGCAAGTCACAAATGTGAAGGTGCGGGAGAAGATCCCGTTCGACCAACTGGACGGGTTGAATCTGCTGGTGGCGGAGGCAGACAAGGCACTCTCGGCGCAGGGCGGACGGCTGTTGTTGCGCTATTCGGGCACGGAACCCAAGGCGCGGCTGTTGGTGGAAGGCCGGAACAGCAAAGCGCTAGGGGTCTGGTCGAAGAAGATTTGCGGGCTGATTCAGAAACAAATCGGGATTTAACACTCCATTGGGGTGCGCCACCGCCCAAGCCGGGGGGCGGCGGGCGCTTTACTTGCCGGCGAGGGTAATCCATTTTTTAACCATGGTTTTCACGCGCAAGAACATTGACTGGTGGTGTGAGCGGGGCATTTTGACGCTGGTGTTGGCGGCCTTGGTGTTTGCGCCGCTGGCGTTTGGCGGCGTTTATACCTGGACTTTCTTGGTGTTGCAGGTGCTGGCGATGGGGGTGGCCGGCCTGTGGCTGGCGCGGCTCTGGGGCGGTTACAAGCCCATGCTGTTGTGGCCGCCGGTGGCCTGGGTGGTGGTGGCGTTTGTGCTCTACGCGGTGATCCGCTATTTCACTTCGGAGATCGAGTATTCCGCGCGGCTGGAGTTGATGCGCATGCTCCTGTACGGATTCATGCTGCTGGCGGTCATCAGCAATTTATACGATCAGGAGGCCACGGAGGCGGTCGTCTATACCCTGGCGGCAGTGGCGGTGCTGGCCGCGTCGTACGCAGTGGGGCAATTCTGCCATCATTCCAACCTGGTGTGGAACCTGTCCGCCCCTTATCCAGGCCGGGGCACGGGCACGTTCATCAATCCTGATCATTTCGCCGGCTTCCTGGAATTGGTGCTGCCACTGACACTGGCTTTTGTCCTGGTCGGGCGCATCAGCGCCATAGCGCGCATCCTGCTGACCTACGCCACGCTGACCATCGCGGCGGGATTGGTGGTCACGTTTTCACGGGGCGGTTGGGCGGCGGGCGGAGTGGGCGTAATGGTGCTGTTGGGTTTCCTGCTATGCCACCGCAACCACCGGCTCCGGGCCTTGATCGTGTTGCTGGCACTGGGGGCCGGCTTGGGCATTTTTTCGAAATACTATTTATCGCACAGCATCACTTTTCAGCACCGAATGGAAGCGCGGGATACCGCGGAGCTGACGGTGGTGGATGCCGCCTCCCGATTGCAAACTTGGGCGGGAGCGGCGCACATGTGGGAGGCCCATCCCTGGTGGGGCGTGGGCCCGGGGCAATTCGACTACCGTTACCGCCAATATCGCCCGGAAGCGCTCCAAGTACGGCCGGAACACGCCCACAATGATTATCTGGAGTTGCTGGATGAGTTCGGGCTGGCCGGCGGATTATTGGTGGCGGTGGGCGCCGGTTTTTTCATCTTTGGCCTGAAGCAGAGCTGGCCGCACGTGCGGCGGGCGGAGTCTGATTTTGGAAACAGCATGAGCACCCGGTACGCCATTTTCCTGGGAGCCTTGGGTGCGCTGGCCGCCTTGGCGGCCCATTCGCTGGTGGATTTCAACCTGCACGTTCCCGCCAACGCGCTGGTGGGAACGGTGATACTGGGTCTGGCGGCCAGTAATCTGCGGCACGCCACCAAACGCTATTGGGTGCGCGCCCGCCTGCCCGTGCAAGGTGCCGCCACCGTGGTACTGGGCGCTTTCATCGTTTATTTTGGGGTGCAAGCCTGGGGCCGGACCGGCGAAATGATCGCGACCGACCGGGCGGAGGTGTTGCCACCGTATTCGGACGCGCAGGTGGCGGCGCTGGAAAAAGCCCTGGCCAGCGAGCCGAAGAATTTTCTGACGGCCTACAATATTGGCGAATGCTATCGCCTGCAAAGCTGGGAAGATGGGGACAACTATGCCGAATTGGCCCAGAAAGCGCTGAAGTATTACGGGCTGGGTGCCCGGCTTAATCCTTATTCTGAACTGTGCCCCTTGCGCTCCGGGATGTGTCTGGACAAGCTCGGCCGGCACGCGGAAGCGGAAAAATATTATTCCATCGCGGAAACGCTTGACCCCAATGGCAATTGGGTGGTATCAAACATCGGCTGGCATTACTTGCAGGTCGGTGATTATGCGGCTGCGCGCCAGTGGTTTAAACGGGCGCTAAACCTGTCAAACGGTAAAAATGACATGGCGAAGACCAGTCTGCAGGAGATTTGCGAGCCAAAACTGGCGGATCGCGCCTCGGGGCGGCTGCCGATAGAAATGTATTATCATCAAACAGAAAAAGATAATTGACAACCGGGTTGACCACTGCATAATATCTCTTAAGCCTAGAGCTTAAACGGAAAGCAAATATGAAAAAACTGCAAACTCTCCTGGCCATCGCCGTTGGCGGTGCGCTGATTAATTTCGCTCTTCCTGCCTCCGCGCAACCGGCTGCTCCCGGTTACGCGACGGTCATTCGTGTGAAGGGTGAGGCCAGCTACTCGCTGGATGGTGGGGCACACAAATATGCGCTAGTCCCGGGCAAATTCCTCGAAGAACATGCCACGATCTATACCAGCGATGACACCATGGTGGACGTGGTTCTTGGCAAGGCGATTGATCTGCCGCAGGCTACTTGGACGCCGAAGCGGATTTCGCTATCGGTCGACTCTCCCGTGCGCGGTTTGGTGAGCTATCGTCCCTCGGCGGAACAGAACGTCGTGCGCGTGTTGAGCAACACCACGCTGGTTATCGATAAATTGACCACCACCTCTTCGGGAGCCGACACGGTGAGCGACACCGAGTTGGATTTGAAGCAGGGCAGCATTTTCGCCAGCGTGAAGAAGCTCTCGCCGGCCGCCCAATATCTGGTGAAGACCCCCACGGGCATCGCCGGTGTGCGCGGCACGCAGTTCTCGGTGGCCCTGAACCCCGATGGTTCAATCAAGGAAGTCTCCGTGTTCCGTACGCTGAGCGACGAGGGTTTGGTTCTGGCGCTGACTTCGGCGGCTGGATCCACGCAAACCTACACGATCAAGGACGGCGAGACTTGGGAGCCCGGCAACCCGAATCCGGTGCCGATCACCCCTCAGTTGCACAACATTCTGCAGCAAGTGTTTGCCGCCTTGCGTACGCCGTACTTCCAGTTGGTGAGCTTCGACTACGATCGCACCCAATATCGGGAATCGACGGACTTCGGCTTTTGAGTTAGCCGATTTCGTATAAAAATAATTTACATCAAAACCAGAGCAGCCTTGAGTTGCTCTGGTTTTTGTTTTAACTCCATGGCGTGCATTTGACACGCCCCAAAGCCGGGCCACTTCTGGTGGCCCTGTCGGTTCTTGCCCTGGTTTGTGGCGTTCGCCTGGCCAACCCCGAATTCTTTGAGCGCTTGGAGCGCATTACTTACGACGCACGGGTCCGCAACGCACAGAAGTTTTCCGCTCCGGTCGCCACGAATCTGGCCTTCGTGGCCATGCAGGATTCCAGCATCAAGGCCATTCGCAGCGGGAAGCTATTCGGTCGACGTACCGGCTATGGCCTTTATTGGCCCCGGTTCATTTACGGGCGCATCGTTGAGGAGCTGTCCGCCCAAGGCGCCCGGGAGATGGCGTTTGATGTGCTCTTTGGCGAACTTCGCCCCGACCACCCCTCCGTCCAGATGGCGGATGGAAGCACCATCGAATCCGACGATTTTTTCGCCCTGCAGATGGCACAAGCCGGCAACGTTACCCTGGCCTTTACCCCGGAAACAATCCCGGCGGACCTGTTCACCACCAACGCCCAGGCGCTGGGCGATATTTCCACGGAACGGGACTCTGACGGCGTCTTGCGCAGCGTCCGCTGCTATAGCCTGAAATGGCATCCCGTCTTTAAATCGGCCGCGCACCAACTGGGCGTTGATCTCGACCATGCCCGGATTGAAACCGGCCAGATCGTGCTCCCGCTTTCGCAAGGCACCAATCTCATCACCGTCAAGCTGGACCAAAACGGCAATTTTGACCTGGAGCCGTTTCTGGGAGCAAGCATTCCCGCTCCTTTTAAGCGGTTCGAAAGGCCGTTTACCCGCGTTTGGGATCTGGGCCTTGTCATGGCGGCCCAGGAACTGAAGTTGGACCTAGACCACGCCAAGATCGATTTGCCGGGCGGCAAGATAGTGCTGACGGGCCCAAACGGCCTCCAACGTGTGCTACCGGTGGATGACCAGGGCTTTTTCTATATCAACTGGCAGTTGACCGCCGAGGATCCGCGTCTGGTCCGAGCCACGATTGAAGAAGTTCTGCAGCAGGATAATGATCGGTTGCACAACCAAACGAACCAGCTGAACGATATTTTTCGCGGCCGGCTGGTGGTCGTAGGTTCCACCGCGCAGGGCAATGACCTGACCGACAAGGGGGCAACCCCGCTGGAGAAAGATACGTTTCTCGTCAGCAAACATTGGAACGTGGCCAATTCCGTCATCACCGGCCGCTTCATTCACCGGGTTTCGCTCCCCGTGGAGCTGCTCATAATCATTCTCCTCGCCGCCGTTACTTGTTGGGTCACCTGGCAATTGCGGGCAATCGGAGCTATTCTGGCGGTTGTTTTGCTGCTGTCAGGCTACACTGGGCTGACTTTTCTCCTGTTTGTGAAATTCCGCTGGTGGCTGCCGCTGTTTTATCCAACGATCGGCGCGGTCGTCATGCAGTACGGCACCTTGGCAACCTACCGCGTGATGTTCGAAGAACGCGAAAAGCGGCGCGTCCGCTCGGTCTTTTCGAAGGTGGTCTCACCCAACGTGGTCAGCGAGCTGCTGGACACCAACATAATGGCGCTCAATGGCGCCAGCCGCGAAGTGACCATCTTTTTCGCTGATATTCGCGGCTTCACCTCGCTGACCGATCAAGCCCAGGAACAAGTTGCTGATTTTGTGCGCCATCATGAGGTGGATTTGGTCACCGCGGATAAGTACTTCGAGGCGGCCGCGCGGGAAATGCTCGAGATGGTGAATCTCTATCTGGCGGCAGTGGCGGACGTGATCAAAAAGCACGGCGGCACGCTGGACAAATACATTGGCGACTGCGTGATGGCTTTCTGGAATGCGCCGACGCCGAACGAAAAGCACGCGCTGGCCTGCGTCGAGGCCGCCATTGAAGCGCAACGCGCCATCCAGGCGCTGAACGAACGGCGGCAGGAACTCAATTATGAGCGGGAGTTGGAAAACCGCGCGCGGGTGGCGGCGGGTCTGCCCCCCCGACCGTTACACGTGGCCCTGCACCTGGGCACCGGCATCAACACCGGCTTGGTGACGGTGGGGTTGATGGGGTCCGACCAGCATATTCTCAACTACACCGTTTTCGGCCGGGAAGTCAACTTGGCGAGCCGGCTGGAAGGTGAATCCGGCAGCGGGCGGATCATTATTAGTGACACCACTTACAATCACCTGCTGCGGCACAGCCCGGCAACGGCCTCCAAGTGCGTGGAACTGTTTCCGGTGAAGCCCAAGGGATTTCTGAACCCCGTGCGCATTTACGAGGTGCCGTGGCAGGAGGCCAAGAGCACCCCCTTCGGCAGCGACCCAAATCAACCGTAGACACGCTGCAAATCGCTTGTCACCGGCCGCCGCGAACCGGTATTCTGTGGAGATGCGCATTGCGATATATCCGGGCAGCTTTGACCCGCTGACCAACGGCCATTTGGACGTGGTCCAGCGCGCGGCCAAGCTGTTCGATCGGGTGATCGTGGCCGTGGCCAAGAACGATGCCAAACAGCCGTTATTCACCCTGGAAGAGCGCCGCACGCTGGTAAAAAAGGCGGTGGTCCACCTGCCCAATGTGGTGACGGATTCGTTTGACGGCCTGCTGGTGGAATACGCGGCGGCCCGCAAGGCCGGGGCCATCGTGCGCGGACTTCGCGCGGTGTCTGACTTTGAATTTGAATTCCAACTGGCGCTGATGAACCGCAAGCTCGACGGCAACATTGAGACGATTTTCATGATGCCCAAGGACACGTACACGTTTCTCAGCTCACGCATTGTGAAGGAAATTGCGTCGCTGGGCGGCGATGTCACCGCGTTTGTCCCGGCGCACGTGCAGACGGCCCTGCGCAAGAAACTGCGGCGATCCTGACGGCCCGCCACCGGCGACGCCGTCCCGGTTGAACGGCGGCCCGCCGCAGCTGTCTGTAAAATGTAGCGTTGGAAGTTTACGAATATGCTCAAAGTCAACTTGCGTCATCTCGACGAGCACGGAATCCAGTTGCGGGACGAGCTGCCCGTGGCGGAACTGGAGCTGGGCGTCCAGGATGAACTGATCCACCTTGAGCAACCGCTCCGGTACGATTTATCCGTGGAGTTGCTGCACCAGGCGGTCCTGGTGATGGGCCGCCTCGAATTACCGCTGAATTGTGAATGTGCCCGGTGCCTGAAGCCGTTCCAGACGGTGCTGAAACTCTCGCACTGGGCCGTGCATCTGCCCCTCGAAGGGGAGGACCAGGTGGCGGTGGAGAACGATTGTATAGACTTGACTCCGTTTATCCGGGAAGATATCCTGCTCGACTTTCCGCAACACCCGTTGTGTAGACCGGGGTGTGCGGGATTGAAAAACAAGACAGCCCGCAAGGTTGGACCCGTGGAAAAGACGGGGCCGGACGTGTGGGCCAAACTGGACAAACTGAAACTGAAATAGAATTTATATGGGCGTTCCAAAGCGTAAACCATCGACCAGCCGGCAGCATCAGCGCCGCGCTTATAACAGCGTGCTCAAGCTGCCCCAGGTGAGCAAGTGTCCGCAATGCGATGCGCCCTATGTGCCGCACCGTGTTTGCCCTGCCTGCGGCTTTTACAAGGGACGCCAGGTGGTTTCCGTAACAGCTGGCGCGTAATTGAACGCCGTCGGACCCGGCCGGGCGGCCGGTCCAGACGCTGGAAATTCGAGAAATGCGGTCCGGGTGCGCCCCCCAGCGTGAGCGCGTCACCGGGCCGCCATGGTTTTTCGGAAGCACTGTTTTGGCCGGAACCACTTCGGGAGCCCACCGGCTCCATGGTCCCCGGTTGTTACTTGAAGCCACGTCTCAAAAGCCAAAAATCTGACATGCGAATCGCAGTGGATGTCATGGGTGGCGACCACGGGTGTGGCGTCGTCATCGCCGGGGTCAAACGTGCCTTGGAAGAGAACAAAGACCTCTCGGCAATCTACCTGGTGGGCAACAAGGATGAAATCCACGCCGCCCTGCCCCCGCGTGGCTTCCGGGACCATCGGGTGCGCGTGATCCACACGACCGAGGTGGTGGGGATGTGCGAGAAGCCCGTGGTGGCCCTGCGCAAGAAAACGGATTCTTCGATCGCCCGCGCGGCCGAGCTGGTCAGCGAGGGCAAAGCGGATGCCTTGGTTTCCCTGGGCAATACCGGCGGCATTTTTGCGGCCGGCACCTTCAAAATCGGCCGCATCGCCGGGGTGGACCGTGGGTGCATCGCCACCGTGATGCCGCGCCAGGAAAGCGAGTTCGTGCTGCTGGACGCCGGCGCCAACGTGGAATGCAAGCCGATGCACCTGGCCCAGTTTGCCGTGATGGGCAGCATTTATTCGCACGAGGTACTCGGGCATGAGAATCCGCGCGTGGGCGTGTTGAGCATCGGCACCGAAGAGGGCAAGGGCAACGAACTGACCCGCGAGACGTGCCGGCTTTGTAAAAAGCTCAATTTGAATTTTATCGGCAATGTTGAAGGCCACGACCTGTTCAAAGATCATGTTGACGTGGTGGTGTGCGACGGTTTTGTGGGCAACGTGGTCTTGAAATCGCTGGAGAGCCTGGCGGTGGCCATGTTTTCAATGTTGAAACGTGAATTGATGCACAGCGCGCAACGCCAATTGGGGGCCTACCTGGCCAAGGGCGCTTTCCAGTCCCTCCGCCGGCGGATGGACCCGGAAATCTACGGCGGCGCGCCGCTGCTGGGCTTCAACGGGGTGGTATTCAAGGCCCACGCCGCCGCCCGCGAACGCGCCGTGGCCAGCGCCGTGCGCATGACCATCAACGCCGTGAAAAACCAGATCAACCAAACCATCGCCCGCGACATCGCCGAGGCGAACCGCATTCTGAATCTCGACAAGCATGAAAACGGGGGCACCCCCAACGCATGAAAAACCCGCGCGCCAAGCATAACTACGTCGGCCGCAGTTGTTCCATCACCGGCGTCGGCTCGTACGTACCGGAAAGGGTACTCACCAATGCGGACCTGGAAAAGATGGTGGATACCTCGGATGAATGGATCACCACCCGCACCGGCATCAAGGAACGCCGGCTCGCGGCGCCCAATGAATTCACCTCGGATCTGGCCTCCAAAGCCGCCCTCCGCGCCATGGAAATGGCCGGCGTCACGGCGGAACAGATCGACCTGATTGTGGTGGCCAGCATCACGCCCGACATGCCTTTTCCCAATACCGCCTGCCTGGTGCAGCAAAAGATCGGCGCGCGGCGCATTCCCGCCTTCGATATAGAGGCCGCCTGCTCGGGATTCCTGTACGCGCTGGAAGTGGGCCAAAGCTTCGTGAATGCGCGCACCTTCGAAACCGTGCTGGTCATTGGCGCCGAAAAGCTCTCGGCCATCACCAACTGGACGGACCGGAACACCTGCGTGCTGTTTGGCGACGGCGCCGGGGCCGCGATTTTACAAAACCGGCCTCTGTCGCACGGCCTGCTGACCACGGCCCTGGGGGCGGACGGGGCCAAAGGCCACCTGCTGTCCATGCCGGGCGGCGGCAGCCGGAATCCGGCCACGCTCAAATCGGTCCAGGACGGGCTCCATTTTCTGCGCATGGATGGCAAGGAAACCTTCAAGAATGCGGTGCAGGCCATGTGCAGCGCCGCCAACGAGGTCCTGGCCCGCTGCGAGATTGACATCACCAAGATCAAATGCGTGATTCCCCACCAGGCCAACCGCCGCATTGTTGACGCCGTGGGCACCCGGTTGGGCGCCACGCCGGAACAAATCTTCATCAACTTGCACAAATACGGCAACACCTCCGCCGCCTCGGTGGCCATTGCGTTGGATGAAGCCGTGCGCTCCGGCCGGGTGTCGCGGGGCGACCTGATCCTTATCGTCGCCTTTGGCGCCGGGCTCACCTGGGGGGCCGCCATCATCGAGTGGTGACAACCTAATATTTTTAATGGAAATGACTAATTTGACGGATGCCACAGGCGTGGTATTTTTGACTACCTGTATATGAGTGCAAAACGATTCGCGGGCAGCAGTACTTTACAAGCGCCGGTCAGCGTCAGCGTGCGCGACGCCAAGCTGGAGCTATACACCGATACGATTTCCATCCACAAGAATGGAATTGAATTCCGGAGTCCCCGGCCGTTCACCGAATGGAGTGAAATGACCGTGGGGCTGGTTTCACCGAAGGACGGGCGGCAGATTTCCTGCCATGGCGTGATCGTGGGCTGCGCCGGCAACAAGCACGCTGGTTATCATATTTCCATGGTTTTTACGGGTCTCAACGCGGAAACCCAGAAGCAACTGGGCACCATGGCCCGTTCCGAATTCGGCGTGGGTTGATTTTATTCTTTCCGATTGGTTTGGCGGACCCCGAGCCCGAGTTTGGGGTCTGTTTTTTGTGACCCATAAATGGGATCGCAACGCGGCTTGACGGCGGGTCTGGCGCTCGGACATGCTGGCGAGGAAACCAGTGAACACCAACGTGATTCTCTCTTCCCTGATCCCGCTCGTACGCCGCCCGGCACTGCTCTGCACCCTGGGCGGGAGTTGCCTGCTGACCTTGGCCCAGGGCACGCACGCCCAACCGGCGCCGTTGACACCGCCAACCTCCGGCAACCCCATCTTCCAAGGCTGGTACGCCGACCCCGAGGCAAAGGTCTTCGGGCATGAATACTGGGTGTATCCGACCTATTCCGCACCTTATGGCCAGCAGACGTTCTTCGATGGCTTTTCCTCACCGGACTTGGTGCACTGGACCCCGCACCGGCACATTCTGGACACCAATACCGTGCCTTGGGCGCACCGGGCCATGTGGGCGCCGGCGGTGGCGGAACGGGATGGGCATTATTACTTCTTCTTTGCCGCCAATGATATTCAGAACGATCACGAGGTCGGCGGCATCGGCGTGGCGGTAGCCGACCACCCGGAAGGTCCGTTCAAAGACTATTTGGGTAAACCCCTCATCGGCCAGTTCCACAACGGCGCCCAACCGATCGATCCCTTCGTGTTTCGCGACCATGACGGGCAAAGCTACCTGACCTACGGCGGTTGGGGCCATTGCAACATCTGCCGGCTCAAAGCGGATTTCACCGGCTTTGAACCGTTTGCCGACGGCACCTTGTTCAAGGAAATCACCCCCACAGGATATGTTGAGGGATCGGTCCTGTTTCGCCGGAATGGGAAATACTATTTCATGTGGTCGGAGGGCGGCTGGACGGGGCCCGATTACTCGGTGGCCTACGCCATCGCCGACTCGCCAGCGGGGCCGTATGAACGGATCGGCAAGATCCTGCAGCAGGATCCCAAGGTGGCCACCGGCGCCGGCCATCATTCTGTCATCAAGGTCCCGGGCAAGGAAGAGTATTACATCGTGTACCATCGCCGGCCGCTGGGCGAAACCGATGGAAATCATCGCGTGACCTGCATCGACCGAATGGAGTTTGACGGCCAAGGCCTCATCAAGCCGGTTAAAATCACCTTTGAAGGCGTGGCGCCCGTGCCGCTTTAAGACGTGCCCCGGGCGCGGCCGCGCCGCTCAGAACCAGCCGGGGAGGAGGGTGGCGGGCTTCACGTTCCAGCCATCCAGTGTCACCTCAGGATGGGCGACCGAACCGCACTCGAGGTGGATGCGCCGCGACTCGCCCGGCAGCAGCGAGAAATAGTTATCTTCATAATAGACCGGCAAAATCCGCTGCCCGGTCTCGGCGTCGCGCAACGTGAGCTTGATGGCCAGGACCGGCGTGCTACTGGGATTGGAAATCTTGCAATCGATCGCCGTCTGCGGACCACGGACCGATACGTGCAGGCGGCCCTGGAGATCCGTTTTCTCCAGCGTATTGAGAGCCTGAAGCTGTTCCGGCTGGCGGGCATGCCAATAGAAGTTATCCGACAACAGGTCGCCATTGCGGGCGTAAAGGGACAGCTTGGCCAGATAGGCTCCCGTTGGCGGCCAATCCAAGGCGAACAGATTGGTGCCGGCGTCGGGCGCGGCATCAAACCGGATTTCACGTTCCTGGACTTTGTGGCCGGTAAGATCGTAAATGGCGGCGTGCGCGCGTGCATCCACGAGCGGGGCCTGGCGATGGTTGATCACGGCCACTTCGCAATCCGGAAGATTCATCTGAATATGAACCGGTTCACCCGCCTTCTTGGCGCCGAAATAGGAGGCATTGGGTTCGTAATCCCAGGAGTAAAGCTGCCAGACCACGCTGGGCCAGGATGGATGGCTCATCCACAACAGTACGCCGCTGCAATCGTGCCAAAGCCGGCTGTCGAAACCTTCATAAATGGCGCGATAGGTTTCGTAATTCACCATTTGCGCCTGGGCGCAGAATTCATCCAGGTTCTTTGCCTCGCCATAGCAGCGCGCGATCTCCCGCCTCAACTCATCCGCCCGCAGAGCACCCTTGCTGTGAAAATCATGGTAGGCCCAGGAATCGCCGGGCGGCCAGAGATCCGCGCTGGGCATCATCGTGCGCAGGACTTCCGCCGACGGAATGGACGGGGCGCCCATCTCGGTGGAAAAGCCATGATTGAGGTCATTAAAGTACTTCTCCAGCGGCTGGCGATCCCACGGTCCGCTCGTCCGCAAGCCGATCAGCCGGGAATTGGGTTGATAATACCGGGTGCCATCCAGCTCACGGATGAGGCGATCGTTGCCTTGATTGATCTCCTCGGGCGGTACCCCTTCGTTGCGGGCGCACCAGATGGCGATGGAGGGATGGTTGCGGAAACGCTTGATGGTGTCGGCCACGTTCGTCAGAAACAACTCGTGATTGATGGGCGAATAGTTCCAGCCTTCCGTGTTCATCCAAAAATCATTCCAGATGAGCAAGCCATACTCATCGCATAGATCGTAGAAAGTCTCGGAGGTGCTTTGGCCGGCCCAGTTGCGGATCATGGTTAAGTTTGCGTCGCGGTGCAGACGGATATACGGCTCGAGCCGTTCACGCGAAATCCGCTTCAGCGCGTCATCCATGCCCCAATTGCCGCCATTGCAGAAAATCCGCTGGCCGTTGACCTTCACGACCAGGTACGGTCCCATGGCCTCGTCAGCCACCGGCTTGAGGGCCGGCGAATGCGCGGCGCCGGGCCAGACCGACACCAGCTTGATCTCGTCGGACCACAGCTCATGCCAGCCCATGGAATCCCGCCGGTTGTCGATGACCGGCCGGTCATTGCCGCGGGCGAGCGTGGGTGTATACTCCACGCGCCGCGTCTTGCCATCCGGTTCCTTTACGGTCATTTCATAGCTCAATTCGCGGATGCCAAAACGAACGGCAGTTTCGTCAGCCAGCCGATTATCCGCGGTCATGAACTTGAGGTGGAGATGATACAACTCGGGCTTGCCGTATCCGTTGGGCCACCAAAGGCGCGGCCGCCGCACGATCAACTGCTTATAGTCGGCCGGAGTGAAGCTGACGGTTTTGACCTCGCCGGGCGCCAGGGAGACGGGCTGTTCAAAGGCCACGCCCTCAAAGGAACCCTTCAGCACGCCGTCCTGGGCGGTGTCGGTGCCGTTGTGCAATTCAGTTGCGACGGTGATTTCGGCGCGGGATACGTCCGGCAAGGGGAGGCTGGTGACCACCTGGGGATCGGCAATCGTGACCGGCCCGGTGGCCCGCAGAATGACCTCCTGCCAAAGGCCAGTGTCGCGGTCGCGAATGGCGGGTATCCAATCCCAGCCTTCGGTACAGACAAAGGTGGGACCGTCGAGCGAAAGTCGTCCTCCGTTGTCGCCCGGCCCATAGGCCACCGACTGTTCGGTGGGCAGGCCGGGGTCCGGCGGCGGCGCAACCATGACCGCCAACACATTGGTGACCCCGGCTCCAACCCAGCGCGTGACCTCGAACTTCCCGCGCGAAAACGCACCGGTGATATGGCCCAGGTAGTGACCGTTCAGCCACACTTCTGCATAATAATTAATGCCGTTGAAGTCCAGCGATAGCTGCCGTTGCGCGAAATCCTTGGGTGTCTGGAATTCGAGGCGGTACCAATAATCCTGCCGGTTCAGACTCTCGGGGATCAGGAGATTGTTCAAGCCGAAATAAGGGTCCGGATAAACGCCATCCTTCACCAGGGTGGTCAACACGGTTCCCGGAACAATTGCATCGTGCCACGCCGCCACGTCCAATCCGGCCGCGGACAGCCGGGCTCCATCGGCATCCGAAAGGTTGGGGGCCTCGATCATTTTCCAACCGGTGTTGAAGACGATTTCGTGCGCGCGCGACTCGGGTTGTTGGACCGGGACAGGAATGGGTTGCGGGTTAAAGAGCCCCGGCGCGCGGGACTTGGGCAGGGTATCCGGAGGCTGCACCTTGTCGCCGGTGGCCCCGACTTTCTCAGTGGGATTCTGGACGGCCACGGGCCGAAACTCCCCGGGCGTTTCCGCGCGCAGACCCGGCTGGCTGGCAAACAGCAAGAGCAGACCAAGGATCGGAAATGGCAGCCATATTGCCAATCGGCGCCAACAGATTCCAGCTTGGGCCACATCGCCAGAAATGGTCTCAGCGGAGGAAGGGAGAGAGCGTTGAATCACGCGCGCCATCATGCGCAAAAGCCAGTCGATTGAGCATCCCCCAAATGACGTATTCCTCCACGACAATGTGCAAAAAGGAAAAAATACGTCGCTTGGGGGATGGTTTTCCCAGCCAGACCGGCGTAAGGTTTTGAATGAACGCCCCCCATCGCGCCCCTGCCCTGCCGCGGGTCCGGCGTTCGCCCATGTTCAGAAGTGCTGCCATTTTCACCGCGGCTTTGGCCGGTGTCCTGCTCTGGGGAACGCCGTCCCGGGGTCAGACCACCAATTTCATCGTTGATCAATTCGATTCGAACACCACCAGCTTGTTCGTCAATCAGCAGTGGGGGGCCGCCGTGCCAGCCATCACTTGGGACAACACGCAGGATGCGTTGACAACCGTGGTGTCCAATCAGCCGGGCTCGGGAGCGGCGAAGTGGGTGGTGCCCTGGCCCACCAACCATGACCAGATCGAAGTCACCCGGTTGTTCAACCACGGCACGGTGTTAAATCTCAGCAACTTCAGCGACGTGAGTTTCGACCTCAAGTTCGCCACCAATTCCGCCACGGACGGAAAAGGTAGTTATGGTTCCCTGGAAGTGGACGCCATTCCCCAAAGCGCCGGTTGGCCCTCCACGACGCTAGCCATCTATACCGCGCCCGTCACCGGCAGCAACGGTTGGACCCATATCAGCCTGCCCGTGAAGGCAACCGGCAGCACGTCACTGGCGGCGGTCACCGGCATCGGCTTGAAGATCCAACAAGATCAAACCGGGGCAAACCTGACTGGCACGACGGCCTTTTGGATCGACAACCTCATTTTCAGCGGCTACTCGCCGGCGCCGGTGACCGGCCCGGCTCAAATCATTCAGCTCAATTCTGCCCAGGTGTGGCAACGATTGGAGTTTCAGATCACCAATGTGGCGTCGGGGACGAATCCCTTTGATCCGGCCGTGATCGCGCTGGACGGAACCTTCAGTCTGCCGTCGGGGAAAGCCATCACCCAACCTGGATTTTGGTATCAGCCGTACCAGCGCACGCTCTCCGGCAGCACTGAATACGACACCCCGAGCGGTTCCGCCCAGTGGCGGCTCCGCTTTACCCCTCCAGAAACTGGCGACTATTCACTCTCGCTGCAGGTGCAGACCAACGGCCAGCCGTATGCAACGCTCGTCACCCATTTCACCGTTGCCTCCAACACGGTGCCGGCGCGTTTTGGGTATGTGGGCATTGCCTCCGGCGACGAGTATTTTGCAACGGGCGACGGCCAGGCGCTGCCGCTGATCGGCGAGGATCTGGCTTGGCCGGATATCGGGACTTATGATTATGACACCTGGCTGCCGGCCCTCCACGCAGCCGGCGGGAATTTTGCACGGGTGTGGATGTCTCCCTGGTCGTTTGGCATTGAAGAGGCGGCAGGCACGCTGAACCATTATGCCCAACAGCCAGCCTGGCAGCTCGACCAAGTCTTGCAGCGGGCCGAACAAACCGGCGTCTACCTCCAGTTGACGCTGGAGTACCACGGCATGTTCGAGACCCAGACTGACTATTGGGGGGGCGGGAACTATTGGCCACAGAACCCCTACAACGCCGCCCTGGGCGGGCCTTGCGCCAACCAAAACGCCTTTTTCACCAATGACACCGCGCAAAACATCTATCGAAAGCGACTGCGCTATTTAATTGGCCGCTACGGTTACAGCCCCAACGTGCTGGCGTGGGAATTCTTCAACGAGATCGACAACGAATACGCGTATCTGAACGCCACCAACGTAGCCGCCTGGCACGGTTTGATGGGCGACTGGCTGCGCGCCAACGACCCCCATCATCATCTGCTCACCACCAGCCTGACCTATGCCAGTGCCCACCCGGAAATCTGGAGTCTGCCGGAAATCAGTTACAGTTCGGAACACGCCTACACCATGGCGGCTTCGCCATTGAGCATTGCGGGGGACGCGGAATACTTTTGGAGCAGGTTTGGCAAGCCGATGATGGTGGGGGAATTTGGCACTGACTGGCGCGGATGGAATTATGGCGACAGCGATCCGGACCGGCGCGGCTTTCGCGAAGGAATATGGAGCGGCGCCCTCGGCCCATCCGTCGGCACCGCCATGTCCTGGTGGTGGGATAACATTCCGAACTACGGCGACTATGCGGCGCTTACAGCGATCCTCGGCCCGACGGGCTGGGGCCATGGAACATGGACGCCAGTCGCCTTCAATAACGCCGCCACGCTCAAGGCCCTGGGTCTGAGAAGCCCGCGGCAGACACTCATCTATCTGGTGGCCGCCGACGCCAACTTCCCCACCGGCGGCACCAACGCGTCGTTGCCGTCGCTGTCCGGGCAGACCCTGGTGTTGACGAACTGGCCGGCGGGCAGCTATTACGCAGAGTGGTACGACCCGGCCAGCGCCGCCCTGTTGGGGACCAGCACCGTTGCCTCCACCAATCATATCCTGCGCTGCCTTTTGCCCACCTTCACCGTGGATCTGGCCGGGGTGATCTATTCACCGCCTGTCTTGGCCCCTTTGACGAATTGTTCCAGCGGTTCCTTCACCATGTTGCTCACCGCCGGAATCGGTGGGAATTATGTGATAGAAAGGTCCCTGGACCTCGTCACTTGGAGTCCCCTGCTCACCGTCACAAATCTGCAAGCGACGCAACAGATCTCGGACGACCAAGAGGCCACTAATACGGCCGGCTTTTATCGCGCCCGCCAATCCGACTAGGCGACCGGCCGCCAAAAATACGCTGTTCGGGGGATACCGGGGGAGGCCGGAGCTGTGACACAATCAGCACGATTCACAACCAACAGCAAAACCAACAACACTATTCCATTGTCATATGAAGTTTTCAATCCGATCTCAATGGTTCAAGTCCGTGGCGATGGCGATGACCGCAGCCGGCGCGATCACCACCGTCCAGGCACAACCCTATGCGAATTATGTCGCGGACCAGTTCGACACCGACACGTCATCCTCTTTTGACAACAACGTGTGGGGTTCGGCCTCACCGGTAATCACCTGGGACGACACCAAGAATGCCGCCACCACCATGGCGGCCAACAATGCCGGTTCCGGTTCGTTGGAATGGCAAATCGCGTGGCCCGAAGCTTCCGGCGACCAGTTCATGGTGACGCGCGGGTTTGTCAGCAGCACGGTCCTGAATCTGGACGATTATACCAATGTAAGTTTTGACATCATGTTTGCCACGAACTGCGGCACCGACGGTGAGGGCAGTTACGGCGACGTGGAGATCGGGGTCACACCGCAATCGGACGGCTGGCCGTCCACCGCGCTGGGTGTCTACCAGTCCGAAGTGACGAACGGCAACGGATGGATTCACGTGAGCATGCCGTTCACGGCTTCCAGCATTGCCAAGCTGAGTGCGGTAACTGCCTATTACGTGAAGATACAGCAGAGCCGGACGGGAGGCAACCTGACCAACACGACCTTTTGGCTGGACAACGTGATCTTTGGCGGAAACACCAACGCAGTGCCACCGCCGAAGCTGGCCATTACCCCCAATAATTCTCCTGCTGGCCTCATGATTGTTTGCGGCGGCAGTGGCGGCACTTATACACGGGGACTTATGATGGCGTATGACCCGGTCAACACCACCCGCAATTTCTCGTGGGTGGGGACAGGCACGTCGGTAACTTACTCACAAACCATTGTGGCTTATCCTAATACGAACTACCCGATCCAATCCGCCATTTTCCTGGTACAGAACGGCAATTTTGGCGACCCCGGAGTGGATTATGATGCGGCGAACGTGGCGCAACTCTCCCTGTATGGCAACGCGGACGGCACCGCCAAAGCCTCCTTCCAATACAAGACCAATCAGGCCGATGGCAATTCGCAATTCTCGGCCAATACCCTGGTCACGCTGACCGCCCCCAGCCCGTTGGGTACTTGGAGCATCACCTTCCAAAACGACACCAACGTCATTCTC
Organism: uncultured Bifidobacteriaceae bacterium; assembly: GCA_964437865.1. Classification (GTDB taxonomy): domain Bacteria; phylum Verrucomicrobiota; class Verrucomicrobiia; order Limisphaerales; family UBA11358; genus UBA11358. The sequence goes on from CAYTJG010000040.1 coordinate 21,752, forward strand.
GGCTACGCGCCGCCAGGCGGCGGCACCGGCTTGAGCGCCACCAATTCATTCCCGGACGAAAACACGGTGCAGACTTATTTTTCCAACCCGCTGTCGGTATTCATGGGCAACCAGCAAAATGCCGACGCAAACCTTGGGCAATCCTCCACCTATTCGGAGTTCAAGATCAGCGGCGTCACTGCTTCGCCGGCAATCGACGAGCTCTGGAGCAGTGAAGCCACGCTGGATACCACCAACTGGGGCAAAGTGGATGACGCAGCGGGTGACATTCTCCTGGTGCATGCCACCGACAAATATTGGGTGAGCTGGACGCTTCCGGATTCCGGCTATTCGCTGGAGTGGAGTACAAATATTGGTTCCGGCGCCACGTGGACCGATGCCGGCCTCAGCCAAACCGTCACTACCACGGCCGGCAACCGGGCCTTGCTACCAGGCTTGGCCGCCACTCTGCCCGCGTCAGCCGAGGATGTTTATTTGAACCTGATCAAACGTACGGCGACCAAGCTTCAAGTACTCTTCCCGGGTGAAACCAACGCCCCCGGCACCACCACGGGCAAGGTCGGCACGCCCACCGCGGTCAATGCCGGCGACCTGGTAACCGTTACCGTCAATGCCGTCGATAAGACTTGGAACATCGTGAAGAGCGTCACCGACACCGTTCACTTCACCACGACCGACGGCAGCACGACTCCCCCGAATGATACGGCCCTGTCCAGCGGCACGTGCCAGGTGGACTTCTATTTTTACACAACCGGAGGCGTTACCGTCACGGCCAGTGACGTCACCACCAATATTATTGCCTCCGGCACCAGTTCGACGTTGACCGTCAACTAACCCCCCCGCGAGAAACCGAAACCTCGGCAAAGGGCCGTGTGGAGGCACCATTGGATTGCCTCTGCACGGCCCTCATTCATTGGCCAAGCATTTCCAGATCGGAGATCATTTGCGTCGGCCGATCGGTTGAACAGCCTTCAGCCGCTGGACGCTTGGATTGAATCCACATCTCCGGGCCCGAGACAGACACGAATCCGGCTGTCCGAATGCTCGCTTGGCTACCTGCCTGGTTTAACGCCCACGGCTTTACACGCACAAACCCATTTTGATAGCATTACGCATGTCTCCCGCCCGACTGGTCCGCTGCTGGCTTGGCCGGATCGGTGCGAATTTTTTGCTCGCCTGGCTGGCAACTCCCCTCGCCGCCCGGGCTCAGGTCATTCCCGCCACCGCCTCCGGCACCACCATCACCAATGTGGTGCAGTTTCAGAAATTGGTCAGCCAGACCGTCCACACCAACTGGCCGGTAAAACTGGCGGGGGTGGTTTGCTGGTCCGATGTCGCCCGCGGCAAGGTGGTGCTGCAAGACGAGTCGGGAGCCGCACTCATCGAAATGGATCCCCCCGGGGAGCCGTTGCCGCCGGGCCGGAAAATTTCGCTAACGGGGACTTATACCGGCAGCCGCGGCGGCGTGCGAGCCACCGTGGCCGGACTCGTCCTCTCGCTCGCTTGCTCGAATGGGATCGTGGAACAGTCCGGGGTGGTATCTTTGAAGCCCGGTAGGTATCCCGTCACGATTGCCTGGTGGTCCGGTGGAAACCTGGCCACGGTTGATTTGTTTTACGAGGGGGCCGGGTTGGCGCGGCAAACGCTTCCCGATGGCGACCTGTTTCATCAAGTTGAGGGCGAGACCAACTGGGCGCCCGGACTCAGATATGCGCTTTACGATGACTGGACGGGCAACGGACCGGACGGAAAAACCCCCAAGCCCACGCGCGCCGGTGTGGCCGCGAGTTTTCAGGGAGTACCGGGCCTCGCAAGCGCCAGTTTCGGCTGCACTCTGGACGGCTATCTTCAAATCCACACCGAAGGTGAGTACCGCTTTTCCATCGCCCCGATCGGGCGCGATCAACTATTTGCGGGGAGTGCCAAAATAGTGCCGCAAGGTTTCACAGCGGTGCCGACCGCCAAGCCCGTGGCCCCGGGCCAAGTATCATCCGCAGAGTTCCAGTCCCAATGGGTCAGCACGGAGGGTCTGGTGACCTATATCAGCCAACCTCCCGCGGGTGAGTTTGAATTGGAGCTCAGTTCCGAGGCGGGCAAGATCCGCGTCACGCTCGGGGAAAGCCCGGCCAGCCTGACCGAACTGTTTCCCGGCAGCCGGATTCGCGTCACCGGAGTCAACCGCGCGGCGCATCGGCTGGACGGGCCGACGGTGCCCGGGGTTCTGTGGGTTCCCACGGCCGGACTGGTGCAGTTGCTGGAAGTGGCGCCTGAGTTATGGAGCAGCCACCCCATAACCTCCATCAGCAATCTGCCGGCCGCCGCCCCGGCCGGCAGCGACTCTTTGGTGCATGTGGCCGGACGCGTTCACCACGTCTCCCCGGACCGGTCGTGGAGGCTGGATGACGGCACAGGCCAGGCCGAAATCACGACGGCCCAGGCGCCGCCAGCGCCGGGTGATTATGTGGAAGCACTGGCCATCGGCGGCCGAGTGGATGCCCGGACGATATTGCAGAGCGGATTTTATCGTGAGGTGGAACAGGTGCATGCCAACACGAATCTGCTGCCCTTGTTGACGACCGCGGGCCAGGTCAAACGGCTCAAGCACGACGAGGCCTTGCGGAGTTATCCGGTCCGTTTGCGGGGCGTGGTGACCTGGAGCGGCGGCGGCGGTTTTGTATTGCAGGATTCCACCATGGGAATTTTCGCACAGGCGACTGGCATGGGTGATTCGGGCCGGCAGCAGGTCGGCGATTATGTGGAAATTGACGGCACGACCACCGCCCAATTTTCGCCGATGATCCTGGCCCGGCAGATTGTCCGGCTGGGCCTGGGCGTGCTGCCGGAGCCGGTGCGGCCGACCTGGGATCAGTTGATGGACGGAGCCTTGGACACGGAATACGTGGAGGTGCAGGGAGTCGTCACCGCGGTGGAAGCAACGCGTCTGACGGTGCTGACGCACGAGGGCAAGCTGCAAGTTTATCTGCCGGAAAGACATTTCGATGAGCTGCGGACGTATCTCGATTCGGTGGTGCGCATCCGGGGCTGCCTCTGGGCCGTCAAAGACGAAATCAGCCATATGTTGATTCCCGGCGCGGTCCAAATCCACGATGCCAGCATCCAGGTGGACCAGGAAGCGCCGCTGGACCCTTTTTCGGCGCCGCTGAAGCACGTTTCCGAGTTGATGCTGTTTGACGTGAAAGCCAGTGCGTTCCAACGGGTGAGGATCAGCGGGCAAATCGTATACCGGCACGATAACCAATACTATCTGATGGACCAGGCCAACGGCCTGCAATGCTTTGCGCGCGATAATGTGCCGCTGGCGCCCGGCGACCAGGTGGAGGTGGTGGGCTTCCCGGTAGTGGGGGGCTTGTCGCCGATCCTGCGTGAAGCATCCGTGCGCAAGACCGGCCACGCGCCCCTGGCCACCCCCCGGCGGCTGACCGAGGACGACCTATTGAACCCGGACTATGACTCCACCCTGGTGGCGGTGCAGGCACGGCTGACCAGCCTGAGTCGCGAGCAGCCGGACCTGGTGTTTGATTTGCAGATCGGGTCGCACATGTTTGTGGCCAAGCTGAATGACGGCTCAGCCGCACGCCGGGTGCCGGTGGACAGTCGGTTGGCACTCACCGGCGTCTACGTGGGCCGGGGCGGCGACCGCACCACCGGCCGCGCCATCGACTCCTTTGAATTGCTTTTGAATTCTCCGGATGACCTCCGGATCCTGGAATTACCGCCGTGGTGGACGTTGCGGCGTCTGCTGGGAGCCATCGGCATTCTGGTGGGCATCCTGGCGGTGGCGCTGGTGTGGATTCGCCAGTTGCACCGGCAGGTGGAGCAGCGGACAGCCCAACTGAAACAGGAGGTGCTGGCCCGCGAACAGATTGAACATCAGCGGGTGATTGAGGCCGAGCGGGCCCGGATCGCACGCGATTTGCACGACGATCTTGGCTCCAGCCTGACCGAAATCAGCATGCTGGCGGATGCCGGGCCGGGCCGGCCACCTTCGATGGAAAAGGCGGGGCAACGGTTCCAAACCATCGGCTCCAAGGCCCGCACGATTGTGAACGCGCTGGACGTCATTGTCTGGCTCGTGAATCCGCAGAAGGATTCGCTGCCGTTTCTCATTAGTTATCTGGGCAGTTACGCGGAGGAATACCTTTCGCCATCAGGCATTGCCTGCCGCGTGAAGGCACCGGCCGAGGTGCCGTCGCTCAAGTTGACGGCGGATTTTCGACACAACCTCTTCCTGGCGGTCAAGGAAGCCTTGAACAACGCGGTCCGCCATTCCCGGGCCACGGAGGTATTGTTTGAAATCGCCGTCCAGACGCCGGAACTGCGCGTCCACATCACGGACAATGGCTGCGGTTTTGCCGCCGACCAGACCACGGACGGCAACGGGCTGGCCAACTACAACGGCCGGCTGGCGGGTTTGGGCGGACATTGCCAAATTTGTTCGCGACCCGGCGGCGGCACGGCGATAACCTTTGTGATTCCGCTGCCCGCCAATTGACTGACGTTTATGATTACCGTGGCGATCGTTGAAGACAATGAAACCGTGCGCAACACCCTGCGCGAGTTGATCGACGCCACGCCCAAGCTCCGTTGCGGCGGCGCCTATACCACGGCCAAGGAGGCGCTGGCGGAGATCCCCCGTTTGCGGCCGGAGGTGGTGTTGATGGACATCCATCTGCCCGGCGAATCCGGTATTGCCTGCACCGCCAAACTCAAGGCGCGCATGCCGGATCTGCAAGTCATCATCCTCACAGTATACAAGGATATCGAGCTGATCTTCCAGGCCCTCAAGGCGGGGGCCAGCGGTTATTTGCTCAAGCGGGCGCCCACCGAAGAAGTGCTGCGCGCCATCATGGACGTCCACTCCGGAGGCGCGCCCATGACCAGCGAAATTGCCCGGCTGGTCGTCCAATCCTTCCGGCCGTCCGCCACGGTCAACGTGTCCGACCAAGGCCTCTCGCCCCGCGAACTGGAAATCCTCATCCTGCTGTGCGACGGGCTGACCAACAAGGAAATCGCCGTCAAACTGGGCATCAGCGCCGAGACCGTGCGCACCCACCTGGGACACATTTACGAGAAACTGCACGTGCAAGGGCGCACCGAAGCAGTGACCAAATACCTGAAGTCAGGGGCTCGGCCTTGAGCCGTTGCCGGGCGAGGCAATCAGAATCAGGGACGCCGCGGCGGGGACCGCCAGACCGGTAATGGCCGGGCCGCCGGCCGGCAACCGAGGCAGGAAATTGGTGACGTTTCGTTCCGGATCGTAGACGGCTATTTGCCAGGGCAGCGACGGCCCCAAGGGCAGCGACAACCCGCCCGTGACCGCATTCGTGCTGTCGTTACTCAGCAGCGCAAAGACGGTTTCCCCGCAACGCACGGCCAGCACGTTCACCGCCGGTCCATGCCAGCGCGCCTCCGCATCGGCAAACGAGCCGTGACCGGCCGTCAGCATCTGATCCAGCACCGACCGCACGCGAGCCAGATAGGTCGTCGTTCCCCGATGGTCGAAATACTCCCACCACCACGACATCGGCAGGATGGGCGTGGGTGAGAAGAGTCCCAGCCAAAGGCCCTTTTTGAAATCGGCGTCCATTTCCGCGCCATGCTCGTCAAAATTCCGGCTCCAATCCCATTCAAAGCCGTATTCGCCAATCACCAGCGGCTTGGCTTGCTCCCTCACCGGCCGCCGCAACGCCTCCGGAAACGTCGCCGTCTGGCTGCGACCGTCGTGCCCGTAGATGTGCCGCTGGTTGAAATCCAACGCGGCAACCCGGTCCAACCCCTGAATCGGTCGATGCGAAATGCTGGTGGTCACCAGATGGTGGTAGGGATCCATACGTTTGAGATAAGCCCCCATTTCCGCATGCCAGGCGGTAACGACGTCGTCCGGAATCCTCCGGGGCAGCCCGTACATCAGGTTGTCAATTTCATTGAAGAATTCCCAGACCGCGAGGTGCGGGCTGTAGCCCCAGCGGGCCACGAGGTACCGGAGCCGGTCCTGGAATTGGGCCCGGGCGCGCGGCGCGGTGAAAAAATCCTGCGCCGCAACGGCCGATCCGCCATTGGTGGCATTATAGCTGTTCTGCTGCCAGGCCCAGCCTTGAAAGTCGCCGGAATTGTCCAGCGTCAGCATGAAGTAGAGGTCCAGCGAATCGGCCAACTCGACCAATTCATCCATGCGCTGGCAGGCGGAGGCGTTGAAATGGCGCGGGTCATTGGCGTAGCGCTGGGCATTGCCCACCGTTTTCCATTCCAGCGGCAGGTTCCAGGGACACATCCACGTGCGAAAGAAATTGCCGCCGTCGGCCGCGAGGGTTCCCAGCAGGTATTCGTAGTTGTAGCGCGGGTTCTCGTGCAGATCGCGGAAGAACCGGGAATCATCGCGCACGCGGGCCTCCCACGCCAGGTTTTCGCCCAGGCCGCGAAACGCCTCACCATGGTCAAAACGAAGCGTCCAATGATCCCCGGCATGCAGGAATCCCCGCCGCCCGGACGGAGCCACCGGCAGGGAGAGGCTAGCCGAGACCTCGGTCCGGCCCGCATTCGTGAGCACCAACACGCCCGTATAAACTCCGGCCTCAACCGGGGCGAACCGAACCCTCCATTTCGAAAGTTGTCCGCTCGTGCCCTCCTCAAAAAAAGCCGGCACCAGGACGGATTTGCCGGACGGCGAGGTCAATTTCAGATCCAGCCGCACTTCGCTGGTCGAGTACGGGCTGGTATCCCAGGTGGCCTGGAGCATGACGACAAAATCGGTCCGGCCATACTGACTCGGCTTGGCGGTCAGGCGCGTGACGCTTTCGATTTGGGCGGGGGCGACCAAAGGAGCGAAGGCCAGACACACCGAGGCCGTCCAAGCCAGGCGACGGCATCGCCGCCACCGATTCAGCCAACCAACAGCCTCCGGACCGGGAGGCCTCTCACTGCGCGCTTGGATCTGCATAGGTTTCAGCTGCATGGCTTCTTGAACCGAGGGTACAGGCAAATCATGCCCCAAAAGCATCCCTCAAACGGCGTATTTAACCAGAATTGCCGCTCCCAACTCGGGCCAGCCAGCTCTCCCGCTCCGCTTGCCCGCCCGCGATCCCCCCCACCGAGCCGCCGCCAAGAGGTACCGATGCCCGGCACAACACGAATAAACATGCGGGCAAAATGACAATTCACGCCAGCGGTTTCGTAACTTTTTGCTGCAAGGGTGGTCGCGGCCAACGTTTCCGGGGC
>CAYTJG010000041.1:0-28798 GCA_964437865.1 uncultured Bifidobacteriaceae bacterium
GGCCGGCGTGGAGCGAATCATTTATCTGGGCGGACTCGGTGATCCGCAAGCCGACCTGTCACCGCACCTGCGCTCACGTCACGAAACCGGTGCGGCGTTGCGCGAGGCTGGTGTGCCGGTGACAGAGTTTCGCGCGGCGGTCATCGTCGGTTCGGGCAGTTTGTCGTTTGAAATGATTCGGTATCTGACAGAGCGGTTGCCGGTCATGATTTGTCCGAAGTGGGTGTTCACGCGCATCCAGCCGATTGCCATTCGCAATGTCCTGGACTATCTCGTGGCCGCGCTGGATTGCCCTGCGAGCACCGCGCGCATCCTCGAAATCGGCGGGCGGGACGTGCTGACTTACGCCGAAATGATGACGGGCTACGCGCGGGCGCGGGGACTCACGCGCCGGCTGCTCGCCGTGCCGGTGTTGACGCCGAGGCTGTCGTCTTATTGGGTGCATCTCGTCACGCCCATTCCCGCCGCCATCGCCCAGCCGCTGATCAAAGGTCTGGGCAACGAAGTCATCGTGCGCGATGTGGCGGCACTCGAGCTTTTCCCGGCGATCCAACCGCTCGACTACGCGACCGCCGTCCGGCTGGCGCTGGAAAAATTGGACACGCGCGGCGTTGAAACCGCCTGGAGTGATGCGCTGACTTCCAGCCAAGGGGACAAGACGCCGGTGACGCTCATCAGTAGCGAGGGCATGATCATCGAGCGGCGTCAGCGAACGGTGTCCGCCCCTGCTGACGCAGTCTATCGGAGCTTTGCACGACTGGGCGGCGCGCGCGGCTGGCTGTATATGGATTGGGCCTGGCAGTTGCGCGGGATGATGGACCGGCTTTGCGGGGGGGTCGGTATCCGCCGTGGCCGTCGTGACCCGATTGACTTGCGGATTGGCGACCCGCTGGATTTCTGGCGTGTGGAAACGATCGAACCGGGCCGATTGATCCGCTTGCGGGCGGAAATGCGAGTTCCGGGTCAGGCGTGGCTTGAGTTCAAGGCCGTGCCGCAGACCGGCGGGCAGACGCTGCTCACGCAAACGGCGTTCTTTGAGCCGAAAGGTTTGTTCGGTTTGCTTTACTGGTATGCGCTCTATCCGGTTCACGCGCTGATCTTCAGCGGCCTGATTCGGCGAATTGGCGAACAGGCTTGCTGAGGCCGAACGCTGTTATCACCCAAAGCTAATGAACCTGTATTCTTCGGTGGGCAAAATTGTCGTCAAAAGAGGAAAAGGGATCCAAACTATTTGTGACCCGACATCCGGCAAATGCAAATGAAAATGCCGCGCCGGCGACCCGTGAATATTGGGAATTGAAGCGGCGAAAAATTTCTTTCTGGCGTCGGAAGACAGCCAATAAATGCGTAATATTCATGGTCTGCCCCGTTTACTGATTCCACCCTCCGAATCTCACTATGGCACTGCTGGCTGTAGCTGGTAAAAGCCAGAACCGCCGGCGCCCACTGGCAAGGTGACCATCCATTGGCTGTTTACCAGCGCCACGGCATTGGTGACGGGTGTCCACACCACCGGCGGTGTCAGGCTGGTCGTATAATATAGAATGAGAGTGGTCGCCGAATCCGGCCATTGAAGAGTCAGGTTTTGGCCCGTTGAAGTTGGTTGGGCCAGCACCTGAAGAACGACCGGCTGGGTGTTGGTCCCGGCCTGGAACATCAAGGGCGCCTGGGTGTTGGTCGCCACCAACAGGTAACAGTTTATGTTGTTACCGGCATGAACGGTCTTTACCCTCAAGGTCTGCACCGAACCACCGGTAAAATCCACCAAACCGCCCGAGCTGTTCAGCAAAGGAACCCACGTATAGGTTTGCCACCCCCCGGTATTTGGGCCGGCAAAGGTTCCGAGCAAATTGGTGGCCTGGTCAAGTGTGCCCTGCCCGGCGGTTACCAGGTACAGGCTGGCGCTGTCAACCTCCGGACCGGTCGGACTGGCCGACCGCATATAGATATTGTAAGTCCCGGCCGGAAAAAAACGGGTGTAATTTCCCCAATTGCCGGTGTTGGCAAACCCCACCTCGTAGTCCGGTAGCCCGGTGGCGTAGGCCCGGCGCGGCTTGTCGCCGGCCGGCTCGGTCTCCAATCCCTGGGGACGGTAACTGGCGCTGCCCTCACCCGGAATTCCGTTGCTGAAATCGATTCCAGCGACCCCGCTCAGACCCGCATAGGCATTGGTTTGCGGATTGTTGGTATAATTTCCGCCATCGTAATCAAAATCCTCCGCTTCAAACGTATAAGCGGCGTTGATGGTGTCAAAGGATTCGGTATTGGTCGCCGAATTGCCATTCACATCCGTCACCCGCATGATGGCCGTATAAACCGTGTTGGTCACCAGCGGAAAACTCACCCCTTTGGTGGTGGCCGACCCTAAAACACCCAGTCCATTTGTGACAGTGTAATTTGTCACATAGCCCTGACCCAACAAATTCGTGCCGGTCAACCGCACGGTTATGCCACTGGGATTGATGCCATTGGCCGAATAGGCCAGAAAGGCCAGGGCGCCGGCCGGTTGGAACTGATACGCGCCATTGGGGGAGAAGTCGCCGAGGACCACCGGGCCAAGACTCGAGAGCTCGTAGGCAGACAGGGCATAATCATTCCAAATGGCATAGGGATTCGTCACCTCGCCGATGCTGTAATTACAACCATTGTAGGCGTAGCAGCCAATGAACTCGTTGGTCTTGCGCGGCAACCCCGCGCCCACCCCATAGCTCACCAAAAAGGGACTGGCCGCACCGTTGAGCATGCCCGCATTGACCAGATGGAACACCCCGCCGTTGACCTGTACCCCACCGGCGGCTTGTGGCAGTTGCACCAGCTCCAAGCCGATATCACCACCATTCACTTCGTAATCAAACGGCGACCCGCCCCAGAGTGGCACGTTCAAGAAGCGCGCCGTGCCGGTAAAATTGGTCGTGCTGATCAGGGCCGCGGAGGCGGTCCAATTGGTAAATTGGTTGAAAGCACACCACCATTCCGAGTTCACATTGGTGAGCGTGCAGGGGCCCGTCGCGTCAAAGATGTAGGACTGATAGGTGCCGTCGCACATCGCGCTGATGGCCGTGACGCCGGGGCCCACCCCGCCTTCCGAACTGCAGTGCAGGAAGGTTTTTTCGCCGTAAGAGAACACCTTCACCAACAATTCCGTGCAATCGCCCAAGACATAGGTTTGCGCGTTGGTGCAGCCGAAATCGGCGGCGAGATTGAAATTCGTCAACTGGTTCTGCCCATCGCCGAAGTTGTCCACCCAATACGTCGGATTACCGTGCGTGTCCGCAATCGTGCCCGAGGAACCGTTGCCCGCTCGCACCCAGGTGTTCAGCGCCCAGCCATCCACCATGTAGAGCAAATGATTCGTGCAGGTGTAGGTGTCCAAATCCACGTAGATCCACGGTTCGGCACATTGTACCCCGATGAGATAGACATTCGCCCCCTGGCCCTGGATGGTCGGCGGGAAGGGGAGGTTATAAGTCTGGTTCGGATAGTTGAACGTCATGCCCACCAGCCCGGCATTGGCGGCCAGGGCCACCGCCGGCGGCCCGTTGGTCGTCCCCTGTCCGCCGTACGGATCAATGATGGAACCCTTTTCAATACCGTCATTCCCTCCCCAAGTGCCGTGTCGCAGTTCATACGCCCCGCGCAGCTCCACCCCGCTGGGCACCTTCAGTGTGTTGGTCGTATGATAGTTTCCCGGCGGCAGGTATACAATGCCACCCCCATTATTTCCCGCTGCCGTCAACGCACGGTTGATCGCCGCCGTGTCGTCGGTGGTGCCGTTGCCCGTGGCGCCATAACCGGTGGCCACATAAATTGCCGCCGCGGCCGGCCGGCGTGCTGCATAATTGTTGATCACATTTGTCCAATCGACCGCCGGCATGGCGTTCGGGAGGGGCGCGCGGCTGTTCATGATCAAATTGCCCGCTTTGCCGTTGTTTATGATCTTTTGCGCGGGACTGAACGTGCATCCCGTAAAAGCCGCGCGGGTCGCGCTGGCGCTCATCACGCATTGCGTGCTACCGCTCAAACCACACTCCACCAGGTTGAAAACACCGGGACCGGCCAGGTCGAGCAGGTTGGAAATGACACAGTCTTGGAAGGCCATCACCGAACTCCAGTTGGCTCCCGCGGCATAGACCGCCGTGCCATTGATCCCGATGATGGTGCAATGGCTGCAATGAATCGTGGAGTTGTTGGTGCTCACATTGGCATTGATCGCCGTGCCGCCGATCAGCGTGCAAGCGGAGAACTCCAGGCCGCCCGCATTCTGTTCCGTGGTCGCCTGCACGGCGATATTGCAATTGGTCACGTAACCATTGTAGAAAGCGCACCCCGAATTCCCATTGGCACTCTGTTCAAAATCCAGACCGAGATGGTAGCCGCTGATGGTCGTGTTGACGTTGATCACGCCGTCCGCGCGGAAGATTTGCATGCCCGTACCGTTCGCCATCATCCACGCCGCATAGCCTCCCCCCGCCGCCGGCGCATTGGTTAATCCCGAGTTGGCCCACGCGGCCGGCGAGAAACGGATATCCTCGGTCTGGCAAATATCGTACAGTCCATCGGCCCATAATCCCAAAGCGAGCGGTGTGCCAGTCACCGTGGACAAAATCCATTCGGTGCCTCCATCGGCCTGTATGCCCAGATACGAATTGACCAGCGCCACATTTTGCACCACACAATTGTTGCCACTAAGCGCGATGGTGTAGGGATAGGGAGTGATACTGTTTGGATTCTGATCCGGATACCAAATATTGACGTCTTTCAGGGCCGCATTCTGGCCCATGGTGATAAACGGTGGGCTGTTGGTACTGCCGGCTCCACCATAAACCTTGAACGTTGTTCCCACCAATCCGCTGGTGCCTTTGGTCCAATCCTGCCAGTCGCCTTGCAGCGTCACGCCCGTGGGAATGGTCACGGGGTTGGTGAAGGCATAATTGGCCGGCGGCACGTAAATCACCCCCCCGCCGTTGCCACCCGAATTATAAACCGCATTCATCGCCGCCTGAAACGCCGCGCTGTCGTCCGTGACCCCATCTCCCTTGGCGCCATATTCCTGCGGCGTCGTTACTGCGACGATCATTTCATTGGTGTTTAAGCTCGGAATAATCACCTGTGGGAAGGTGAAACTGCTTTCATTCACCACGCTGACGATTTGGGCCGCGGGGTTGTCCACCACGGTCGCCCCCGCCGGCAGACTGCCCGCCACAAAACTGCCCGCCCCGCTCCGTGGGCCGGCATATTGCAATATCACCGTGGTTCCCACGGTGGCTTTGGGATCATTCACCGTGACATTGCCGTTCAGGGTCAGACTCCCGCTGTCCGTCAGGGTCGCGGTGGTACCGGAGGAATTCTGCAACGTTCCCCCGCTGAACGAAAGTGAGGCCACTGTTTCCGAATTGCCGGTCAGGTCCAAAGTGCCGCTGTTCGTGACGCCGGAACTGTCAGCAATTTGGTCTCCACCCGGGCCCGTGATCTGAACCAGGCCGCCACTATTGATCGTCAAACCACCACCGCCAATCGCATGCGCGCTGGAACTGGAGGCCTTGGCCAACAGCAAGGTTGCCCCGCTGGCGACCGTCGCCGTCGCGTCAGCGTTGTCCGCGGTCCCGTTCAAAGTCAGGGTGCCCGCCTGGACATTGATGAACGGCCCCGCGGTGCCGGCGCCGCGGGTGACAGACGCCAGGGATTGGACATTACTGGTGGTCAGGGTGATGGAGCCGCTGTTACCCGCCTCAATCGTGCCGGTGAAAGTGCCACCGGCTCCCGTGCCGCCCAGCGTCAAAGTCGCCGTACCGTTGGTCAGGGTGGTCGTCACGGTGCCGGCGCCGTTGAGGCCGTTGATGGTTTCGCTGTTCCCGTACAAGTCGAGGGTGCCGTTGTCCGTAACGTTGGCGCCATTATAAATCTGGTCGCCACCGGTGCCGGTGAGTTGGACGGTGGCGCCAGTGTTTATCCACAAGCCGGGGCCGCCGATGGCGTGCGCCCCGCTGCTGCTGGCTTTGTTCAACTCCACCGTGCCGGCGCTGACCGTCACCCCCAGGCTGCCGTTGTCGCCCGTGCCGCTCAGGATCCAGGTGCCGCCGCCTATCAGTCTGACGATGTTGTTGCCGGCGTTGACGGAACCCGCGTTGGTCGCACTGCCCGTGGTCAGTGTTATGCCAGAAGCCACGGTCCACGTCTGAGAGGCGGCCACGGCGATGGTGCCACAATTGAGAACCAGGTTCCGGGTGGCGCTGGCCAGGTTGATGCCATTGTTAAGCGTCAAGGTAGTGCTGCCATCGATGCTGACGGACGCGGAGGGATTGTCCACGACAATACCGTTCCAGGTGACCGCACTGCCCAAAGTGTTGGTGCAATCGGCGGCGGTGGATACGGTCGAGTTCCAGATGGCGTTATCACCACTGCCGGGAGCTGTGCCACTCACCCAACTGGCACCCAATTGCAAGGCCGTGTTGTTGTTTGCCTTGGTCTGATTTGCATCCGCACTAAACGCAAACAGAATGACGACCAAGGTGATTGCCAGCCACGCAGACCCGGTGAATGACCGGGCAAATGATTCAGCCGGCGAGACCGAACCATTCAAAATGGATCTATCATGCTTCATAGACGCCGCGCAAACGTTGGAAAGCATGGGCGCAGATTAGCAAACCCGCCAGCGGATGGCGAAAGGGGAATCGTAAAATCAGCCGAAATCGAACCCAAAAATCAACTGGGGCATTTTTTGAGTCCGGAATTCGGATTACGGAATTAGAAGGCCGGTAAACCGGGATCAAGCGCGGTCAGCGCGTCACCGCCCGCCCGGAGCGCCGAAAGTTGCTCGGCCAGCCGGAATCCAAACCCCTTGGCCGCCAGCAGCCGCCAAGCGGCGATTGACCCTAGCCCGCAGTTTCAACTGCGGGTTTCGGGCCGTGCGGGTCATAAGCCCCAGCGGGGTGCTCGACCTTCTCCTTTCAACCGTCAACCCAGCGTAGCCGATCCTTTGTCACGGCAACGCTGGGTGCACGACCAGATTCATTCAACAACTCTGCCAGAGTTGGATCACCGGCGGCTTTTGTCCGGCCCGCCGAAGTGGAGCCTCATAATCGCGTTTTATCGCGGCGGATGTTAAACACCCGCTTGGTCCGCTGTGCTGCCTTCGCGGAAGATTCACCGGCAGGGCAAAATTGGAATGGGGCTCTGTTATTGTGCGGGACCGACGCCTTTTCCGTCATCCCTCCGGCAAAACAGCGGAATTCCCATTTATCAAAAATAAAAGTGTAAAAAAGGAGGACCCCCTTTTTGACCAGCATGCGCGGGCAACATTTCTTCGGGAGCTCGCGAGATTTTAAGGCTTAACTCCTTTCGCTTTCCGCCGATGAACAAGCTCTAGGAAAATATCTGGGTCGGCTGGAATGGCTGGTCGCAGAGGCCTGAACTTTCCTGCCTGATGGAAACAAAAGATTATGGACGGCTCCGGAAGCTGTTTGATGACTACCTCCGGATGTATGCCGCCCGTGACGATCGTCTCACCGCGTATTTCAGCGATGACTTTACCGGCTTTACTGGCGGCGGAGATTTCCTGGTTAAAGACCGGGCCGCTTGGGTCGCCATCACCCGTCAGGACTTCGCGCAAATCAAAGACGCCATTCGTATCGAACTCAAGGATCTGTCCATCCAATCGCTGGCGGACACGATTGCCGTGGCGACCGGCTTCTTTGCCATTCACCTGCCCATCAAAGACCATGTCTTTTCACGGGAAACCGCCCGCCTGGTATTGATTTTCCGCCAGGAAACCACCGGTTGGAAAATCTCGCACAGCAGCATTTCTATTCCCTATCACCTTGTTGGCAAGGGCGAAATCTATCCGCTGAAAGAATTGACGGACCGAAATGCTGCCTTGGAAGAACTGATCGCCGAGCGGACCCGGCAATTATCCGAGGCTAATGACCGTCTTCAACAGGTTAATGATGAACTGGCAAAGGAAATCACCCGGCACAAGCAGGTGGTCATCGCCCTGCAAATCAGCGAGAACCGCTATCGTTCCATTCTCAATGCCTCGCCCGACGACATCACCATCACGGATCACGAGGGGCGCATCCTCATGGTTTCACCCGCCGCCATCAAAATGTTCGGTTGTGGACGGGAAGTAGACTTTTTAGGGCGTTCGGTCCTGGATTACCTCGTTCCCGAGGACCGGGGCCGGGCCTTGGCGCAGATGAACTTAAAGCGCCAAGGCGTCGCCTCGGGTACGACCGTTTATCGTGGAATGCGCACCGATGGCAGCACCTTCGATATTGAAGTGAACAGCGAGTTCATCCGGGACTCGGCGGGATCGCCCACCGGAATGGTGATTATCGTACGCGATATCACCGACCGCAAATGCGCGGAGGCCGAGACGGAAAAACTCAAGACCCAAAACCAGAAGCTCCAAAAAACCGAAAGTCTGGGCTGCATGGCGGGAGCCATCGCCCACATTTTTAACAATCAACTGGCGGTCGTGATCGGAAATCTGGAGATCGCCATGATGGATTTGCCGCCGGACACCGAAGCCGTTCAGAGCTTGACCCAAGCCATGCAAGCGGTAAAAACGGCGGTCGGGGTCAGCGGGCAGATGCTCACTTACGTTGGGCAAACCTTTTTCCCGCGTGGAGCTTTGGATCTATCTGAAACCTGCCGCCAGAGCTTGCCGGTTCTGCGGAGCGCTTTGCCGAATTACCTCACCTTGGAGACTTGCCTGCCCGTCTCCGGTCCGATCATCCGGGCCAATGCAGACCAAGTCAAACAGGTTTTGACCAACCTCATGGTAAATGCCGGGGAGGCCAGCGGTGACACCCACAACACCATTTGGTTGAACCTTACGACCAGCGCCTCAGAAAAGATACCAACCGCGCATCGGTTCCCGATTGACCGCCAACCTCGCGACGTGACCTATGCGTGTCTCGAAGTGGCGGACGCCGGCTGCGGGATATCCGAGCCGGATATCGAAAAAATATTCGACCCATTTTTTTCCAGGAAGTTTGCCGGGCGCGGCATGGGGCTGGCCGTGGTGCTCGGCATCATCCGCGCCCACCATGGCTTCATCACCGTGAAGAGCCAACCAGACCAAGGCAGTTCATTTCGGGTGTTTTTGCCCATATCGGCCTAGGTTGTCGATTTTGGGATGCCCGCTATGGTCAAGGGGTCCAAACTTTTGACCCACCGCTGTGCTTTTGGCTGCTATGGTCCGCTGGGAGAAATCACCACGGTGAAGTTATCCCCTCATTCCTCGTTGATTTCCACTTTCACCGGACACGCGCCTCTGTCCCTGCTTGCGAACACTACGAAACCAGAACCCGCTCCTCCCTGTTACGGCCGTGCTGCGTGGCCGGGAATTGGCGGGGAATTGGGATGATCGAGCATGTCCTCCACCACTTTGGGATCAGCCCTCATGAAAACGGCCACGCCTTCGTCCGGCTCGCACGTCAAAATGAACAGATCCATGTGCCGGCCGCTCGAACGGGCAAAAATGAGCACCCGTTCCTTGTCCGCGGAGGAATCCACCTGGATAAACCGGCTCCAGCCCGATCCCAGCATCCCCAGGATTTTTCCGTCCAGGTCACGCGTCGCCGCGAGTTCTTGCATACCCCTTTCTTCGAATAGGACGAAGTCGAATTCAGAGAGGCCCGGCGTGGGGGTGGCTTTGATGAGGCATTTGGCCAGCCACATCGTTTGCGGCTCCACCTGGTAATCATGCTTCAAGCCTTTTAGAACAGCGGCAAATGAGCGATCCCGCGCCAGCGCGACGCTGCCAGCAAGCAATAAACTGAGCATACCGACCGTGGCCAAGGCAAAAGTTCGACGAGGCAACATAGAACAGTCTTTTTTGTTGGTTCCCCGGCTTACTTGTTGGTTTTGTCGTTGTCACTTGGCGCGGGAACCTTGTCTCCCCCCTTCTCTTTCTCCGGCTTGAAGATGCCCCGCGGAATGCCCGCAAATCCCCCCAACTTGCTCAGTTCCTCCGGACGGATGGAGCCTTGGATGTTAACCAGGGTCAGCTCCAGCGGTTCGGCGGCAATTAGAACGAAGCCCTTGATCTTCTCGCCATCGCGCTGCACGTAAAAATCCACGTTGTCCTCGCCGCGCACCTCCACCAGCTTCGACCAACCCGTCCCCAACTGCTTGCGAATGGCGTCCACGTCGGATTCAGCATAGGTTTTTCCCTCCGCAAAGCTGAAGACACGCACGTAAATACCCTGCAGGTTTTTGATCAGGGACTGCTGCTCCTGTGCCTCCTGATCATCCTTCGGCAGGAACTTCGCGGCAAACTCGATCATCGGTTTGTCGAGCGTCACGCTCACGCGCTCGCTGGCTTGCTTCTCCAGCTTGGTCAGGTCCACGTTCGCCAGGGCGCCTTCATCCGCGGCCTTCACTCCCCAGGGAGCGACGGTCAGCAGCATGAGCAGGAGGCATTTCAACAGGTTTGTTTTCATAAAATTAAGCGTTATCCGCAGGTTTCAGTGGCCGGCTCCGGGTTGATCTCTCGGGTCGCCGGGAACTCGCCCATTAGCCGGGTTGGACAGGAGTTCTTGCATCCGTGACAATTGTGCGCCGGTAATCTTCAACGCCAGCAGCATTTGAGCCTTCGCTTTCTCACCCTCCATCCGTTCGCGCTCGGACCGGGGTGAGAGCGCCGGTCGCCGCCCCTGTCCCACGCCCACGGCTAGCGCAACCAGCATCACTAAAACCATCGCGCCAGCCGGCGCCGGATGCGCGGTCAAATACTGCCACCATGCCAACCACGGGGAACGGGGCCTTCTGCTGGGCCTCGCAACCGCCGGCGCTTGCGCTGCCACTCGTGCCATCACCCGCGCTACAAACCCAACCGGCGGATCAACGCGGTTCATCGCTTGCTTCAAATGCTCTTCAATCGGTTCCATGGCGAAAGGTTGGTAAATGGGTCGGTATCACTCAGCACCCGCTCCCGCGCTGTGACCAGGCGGGCCGTCCGTCTCTCGATCGGCTTTCATGCGCTGGCGCAGCAGCGCCAACCCCCGTTGCAGCCGGCTCTTCACACTGTTGACTGGACAACCCAGCACGCGGGCGACTTCGCTCGGCGGCATATCTTCCTGGTAGCGCAACGTCACCACCGCCCTGAACTTGGCCGGTAGTCCAGCAACCAGCCGCCGCAATTCCTCCACCTCTCCGCGGTCGGCTGGCGGCGCTTCCGCCGTGATGAGCGCAGCCGCCTCGAGCTCGATCGGCAGGTTGCCTTGCCGTTGCAGCCGGCGCGCATGGTCGATGCATTTCCGCGTGGCCACCTGGCGGAGCCAAAAGACCAGGTGCCATTCCGAACGGATCTCGCGCAGACTCTGGAACAACTGCAGGAAGACGTCTTGCGCAAGGTCTTCGGCGAGCGTGGCGTCGCGAAAGAAATGCCAGGCAATGCTGAAAACCATGCGTTGGTGCTGCCGCACCAGCTCCGCAAAAGCCTCCCCATCGCCTTTGGTCGCGTGCTCCAGAAGGGCGGCTGGAGGTTCGGCTGCCAACATCTCTTTTTGCATAGGATAGTACCTGCACCAAACCTATATACGAACCGCCGCACCGAAAGAATGCAAAATCTTTTTAGCCCGCGCTATTGGCGGCTTTTGCCCAGCCCTCAACGTCGTTTGCCACCTGGTAGGCAAATACGGTGGATTGACACACTAGCGACTGGGGACTAATGCTGGATTGGGCCTATGATGTGGCAAGGAACCTCACCTTTCGAGAATCGGAAGTCGTACCCCATTCCGCGCCAATCGTTGTATAACCAGCCCATGCCGTCCTTCTTGGAGCCTGTTTCTTCCTCATCCCGGCCAACCGCCCTTTCTGGCCGAAGCCACCAATTAAGTCGGAGCAAGTCATGAAAAACCGCCGCCGAACCATTCTTTGCCTCGCGCTGCTGACGCCAGTTGCGATTAACTTCGAGGTCCCCATGGCCCGCGGCGCGGAGCCAATCTTTGCGACTAGCCACGCAGGACTGGGGACCGCGGCGCTGAAGCCGGAGGGACCCAACAAAACTCAAGCAATTCCTTGGGACCAAATCGGGGTCAAAGCCGGCGCGGATTATCAAGGCGAGGGCCTGGCGATTACGTCCACCGCCGGAGGCGCGCGGCTGCACTGCGCATTCCAGCAACTGGACGGCGAGGCCAGCGCCAGTGGCCTCTGGCTTACCTCCACCTTGACCAACCAGCTGAATGACCAGTTCCAAGTAAAGGCGATATCGATGGGCCGGGGCGCTTCCGCCTCGCCTTTGGCCGCTACCGGCAAAGTGCTTGTGGATCGACAGACGGTGCGTTTTGAGCGACCGGGGTTGATGGAAAGATACACGGTCAGCGTGGATGGGATACAACAGGAGTTTGTGGTGACGGACAAGCCGGCGGGGCGGGGGGAATTGGACGTGAGCCTCGGAGTGGGTGGCGCGCGAGTCGAGGCCGCGGCCTATGGCGTGCAACTGGTATTGGCTCATTCCGGGCGGAAGATTGCTTACAGCCGGTTGCGCGTGACGGATGCTGTGGGCCAAGAACTGCCGGCCAAGATCGAAGTACCGCCGGGTGAGCCTGCGGCGGCGATGGCGGTGGTGGTGAATGACGCCGGCGCGGTGTATCCGGTGCAAATTGATCCGACGTTCAGCGATGCTAATTGGATTAGCATGGGTGGTACAACCGACGGTGACGTGACCGCTGCCGTGACCGATGGGATGGGCAACCTCTACATTGGCGGCGAATTTAAATTGGCAGGCAACGTCATTGCCAATCATATCGCCGAATGGAACGGGAGTAGTTGGTCGGCGCTTGGTTCGGGAATGGACGGCGATGTGTATGCGTTGGCGTTGTCCAGCAACACGCTTTATGCGGGCGGTTTATTTACCAGGGCGGGCGGCGGTTTTGTCAATTACATCGCGCAATGGAATGGGAACAGTTGGTCTCCGCTAAGCTCAGGGATGTCAATCGTATCGCCCCCGCAGGGCCCTAATATGCGGCCCTGCGTGACCGCACTGGCAGTGGCGGGGAACACGCTTTATGCGGGCGGGCAGTTCTCGGCGGCGGGGGGAGTTCTGGCCACCAACATCGCCCAATGGAACGGGGGTGCTTGGTTGCCGCTGGGCTTGGGGAACGAGGGGCAGGTGTCGGCGCTGGCAGCCTCCGGAAACACAGTCTATGTGGGCGGCAATTTCACCATGGCGGGCGGCGTTGCGGCCACTAACGTCGCCCAGTGGGACGGGAACAGTTGGTCGAGCCTGGGTTCGGGGGTGGACGGTTTCGTGACTGGGCTGGCGGTATTGGGCAGCACACTCTATGCGGGCGGCTCGTTTATGACGGCGGGCGGCCTTCCGGCTTCCGAAGTCGCCCAATGGGACGGGAGCAAATGGTCACCGGTGGGCTCGGGCATTGAAGGTACGTCAGGCGGTATCTATGCGCTCGCGGTCTCGGGCAATACGCTCTATGCGGGCGGATCGTTCAAAATGGCAGGCGGCATCGCGGCTACTAATGTCGCCCAATGGGACGGGAGCCGATGGTCGCCGTTGGGGGCGGGAATTTACCGTCCCGTGTATGCGCTGGCGGCGTCCGGCCACACGCTCTATGCCGGCAGTGAACTCATGTCGGGTGAGCCGGACAATGCCATTGCGCAGTGGAACGGCAGCGGTTGGTCGGCCTTGGACTTCGGGCTGAACAGTCGGGTCTATGCGCTGGCGGTCTCTGGCAGCACGCTCTATGCGGGAGGCTGGTTCACGGCGGCCGGAGGCGCTCCGGCCAATTACGTTGCGCGATGGAACGGAAGCAGTTGGTCCGCCTTGGGCTCGGGGATCGGTGGTGGCGATTTCCCTTGGGTGTACGCGCTGGCGGCCTCGGGCGACACGCTCTATGCCGGCGGCTCGTTCACGACCGCGGGCGGCGTGGCGGCCACCAACATCGCCCAATGGGACGGGAGCCGTTGGTCCTCCCTCGGCTTGGGAATGAACAGCACGGTGACTGCGCTGGCAGTCGCCGGCAACTCGCTTTATGCCGGCGGCAATTTTGAAGAGGTCGACGGCAATTGCTGTTTCAATTACATCGCACGTTGGAACGGAAGCGGTTGGTCTGCCTTGGGCAAGGGAATCGGCGGTGGCAACTTCCCCGGAGTGTGCGCGTTGGCGGCGTCGGGCGACACGCTCTATGTTGGCGGCACGTTCACCACGGCGGGCGGCGTTGCCGCCACCAATATCGCCAAATGGGACGGGAGTAGTTGGTCGGCCTTGGGCTCGGGGATAGCCGGTGGGGTGTGGGCGCTGGCAGCATCCGGAAACACGGTCTATGCGGGCCGCTCTTCCGCGGCCAGCGGCCTTGCGGCCACCGACGTCGTCCAATGGGACGGGAGCAAATGGTCGCCGCTGGGGGCGGAGATAAGCGGCGATGTGCTTGCGCTGGCGGTTTCGGGCACTGCGCTGTTTGCCGGCGGCAGTTTTAGCACGGCCGGCGGCATTCCCGCCAATTCCATCGCCCGCTGGGACGGAAACTCTTGGTCGGCGCCAAGTTCGGGAATGGGCTCCTCTGGCTTGGTGTATGCCTTGGCGGCGGCGGGCAACACACTTTATGCGGGGGGCGATTTTACCACGGCAGGTGGGAAGGTTTCCACCTATGCCGCGGAAGCGATTCTTGCCTGGCCCGAATTTCAAGGCGAACCGGCGGGTCACACCAACGGCAGCATTACTTTGAATCTCTGCACTGGCACCAACTGCCAAAGCCGGCTATACGCCACCACGAATCTGACCCTGCCCATCACCTGGCAGCCCCTCTACACAAACTTAAATGGCGGCACTTGGCAATTCACCGACACTAACATCGCAGTCTTTCAGAACAAGTTCTACCGCGTGTCCACGCCGTGAGGCACCGTGTCCCTGTATCCCGCATCCACTTATGATCCATCACGGCATTTCGGAGCGTTTGGCCAGCGCTTTTTAGGAACGAATTGCCGGGCAGGCACGGGAAATTATCAAATGGCACGGCGGCGACCATGTCGGGCCCCAAGGCTTTCCCCTGTCGCCGCGCCACTCCTTTTCCGTCCTATATTTGTTATTCCATCGTTGGCGATACAATCTATTTTCTCGGACTTGTGCATGAGCGGCGCCACCCCGATTGCTTGAAAGAGCGACTGCGGAAAAAGGATTAGGCGGCGAAGGGCTGGGAGAACACCCGAAATCCGACGAGCCGAAACCCCAAACGCGGAAAAGCGGAAAACAAAAGGGTTGGGACACGAATTCCGGGAACGCCGAACGCTTACGCGGCAGGCTGGCCCGCCCGCTCCGGATGGAAACGGGGTCGGTCCAAACTGGCAAAATCAAAGGCACTAAGAAGTGCGAACCCCGGCGACCTGGCTATGATACCTCACAGTTTGAGGTTGACATACATCACGGTTATAGGTATGGTAGCGGCGATGAAGAAAACCAACCCGAGTTTCTTGAACGGGGTGCCGGAGTTGCTGGTGTTGCGCCTGCTGGCGCAGCGGGAGATGTACGGCTACCAGTTGGTGGAGGAAATCCGGCGGCAGACGCGGGAGGAACTGGCGTTCGGGGAGGGCTGCATTTACCCGTACCTCCATCATTTGGAAGCCGAGAAGCAGGTGAGCTGCGCGCGGCGGGAGGTCGGCGGGCGCAGCCGGAATTATTACCAACTGACGCCCCGCGGCCGGAAACGGCTGGCGGAGTTAAGCACGGAGTGGAAACGCGTCACCAACGGGGTGGCGTTGTTGATGGGAGGACAATATGCATGATTACCTGGGGCAACTGCGCCGGGGCCTGCTGAAAGAGGGCTGCTCGATTCAGCGGATTTGCCGGATGATGGGCGAGGTGTCGGACCATCGGGAAGATTTGATGGAAGCGTGGCGGGCGAAGGGAGTGCCGGCCGCGGACGCGCAGGCGCGGGCGGAGCTGGCATTGGGAGACCCGCAGGAACTGGCGGTGGAGTTGGCCGCGGCGCAGCGGCGGTCCTCGTGGTTCGGCCGGCACGGGTTGGTCGCGTTTGGTTTGCTGCCGGTGGTCGGTTTTCCCGTGCTGTGGGCCTTGTTATTGGCGGGGGAGCTATGGCTGATTTGCGGCCTCGGTTTTGGCTGGGACGAGCAAAAGTTGCATTTGGTGGGCGATGATCCAGTGCGTTTCCGGCACTGGGCCAACGTGGGGTACGGCGCGGATTATGTGGCCATCGCGCTGGGAGCACTGTTGTTTTGCTGGCTGGCGCGCCGCACGGGGGCGCGCTGGGCTTGGCTGGGCTGCGCTTGCCTCATTTGTTCCGCCCTGGCGGGTAGCTCCTACCTCAACATCAGTTCCCACAATTTGTTCTTTGGGTTTGACTGGCGGGTGCATTGGAGCCGGGCGGTAATTCCGTGGGTGGTGGCGGGGGCCATCTATCTGTGGCATTGGCGGGCAGCCCGCGCTTTGCGCGCAGCCGCGCCCGCTTGAAAAGTCTTCAGATCTTATCGGAAACAACATGAAAAATATCCTCTGGCTGATTTGTATTCCGACGCTGCTGGCGGTCGGGTGTGCGAGTGAGAAAGGGAAACCGCTGGCCGAGCGGGGCTGGATCGGCGGCGAGTACGTGGCGGCCAAGCCGTCGACGCTTTGGAACCGATCGAGCGGGGCGGGGGTGGCCTGCACGCTGCCGAAGGCGCTGCAGACGAATCGGGCGGTGGCCGTCCAAATAACGCGACTGAACACGAATTCGCCGGCCGCCCTGGCGGGTTTGCGCAAGGATGATTTCATCGTGGAGGTGAATCACCGGCCGGTGGGCAGTCTGCAGGCGTTCCGCCGGACCGTGGATCGGAGCCAGTCGGGGACAACCCTGACAGTGACCGCATGGCGGGATAAGAAGTTCGTGGATTTCAGCGTGCCGGTGGGGCGCGAGAAATACAAAGCAGGCGGCTATTTCTCCATCTGCTTCCCCACGGTGGTGCATCGGTGGGATCTTTGGCCGGACCCGGGTTTTTCGCTGGTGTGCGTTGGTTATGAGCCGGACCCGGGACTGAGGCACGAGCTGGCGGTCACCGTGAAACCTCCGGAGGTGTACAACGAAAACTGGAAAGCGTATCTGGTATTCGTTGAGGTTTCCAAGGGTGAGCGGGTGGTGGCGGAAGAGCCGGTGACGGTTTCGCCGCCGCCGAAATAGGTAAACGACCGCGGTGGGCGCCAAAATTTCCAGGTCAATTTCAAGTGGTCATTTTTCCAGAACCGCTTGGCGGCTGTGCAGCCCCGCCCCAGCGCCAAAGGCGCGCCTCATACAAGAGTAGAAACCGCACCCTTTATGCGTCCGATCTGCGTGAATTCCACGCAGAGTGCGTAAAACTCACGCAATCTCCGAAGCTTCTCTGCCCGGAATTATCCACTTTTCCACGACTTTAAAGCAGGTACGTTTTATGCTTAGATACCGGTATCATTGCAGGGGAAGAGCTTTTTATGAAAAAAACGGGCTTAATAATCTGGATCTTGACGATGCTGGCAACCGCGCAAGCACAGTTCACCTTCACCACCAACAATGGCTCAATCACGATCACCGGATACACCGGAACCAACGTCGCCATAAATATTCCCGACACCATCAATAGCTACCCAGTTACGGCCATTGGTCATGACGCGTTCGCTGGCGGGTTCGGGTTCGAGATACAAAGTGTGACGATGACCACCAATATCATCGACATTGGAGAAAATGCATTCATGTTCTGCATAGTTCTCACCAACCTAAACCTGCCAAATGCATTGCAAAACATCGAAAGTTATGCCCTCTATGGATGCTATCGTCTGCCCAGTGTTACCATACCGGACAATGTGACCAACATCGGGAACTACGCGTTTCTATTTTGCACCAATCTCACCCACGTCACACTTGGCGCAAGCATTACCAGCATCGGCGCAGATGCATTTTTCGGTTGCTATCGAGCACCAGAATTAAAAATTCCATCGAGCGTCACCACGATTGGAAGCGAGGCCTTCGAACAATGCGACGCAATCACCAGCCTCACCATTCCAGCAAGTGTTACCAATATCGGGGCAAGAGCTTTCGGCAATTGCCCAAACCTGAAAAGCGTTTGCTTCGAATGCAATGCCTCCGCAAACTTTGGGCCAAACTTGTTTGTCGGCAATTTACCAGGCCGAGGGATGTCCGACCCAATCACCAACATTTTCTATGCGGAGGGAACAACTGGCTGGAGCCCCAATTTCCAAGGAATCCCGACGATCCCCTGCGCCGAATGCAGCGAAGGCGCCCTCCAAATCTGGATCGAACCCACCAACGCCGTCACCGCCGGAGCCTTGTGGCAGGTCGATGAAGGCAACTGGGAGACAAACGGTGCCATCGTCGCCGTAGCTCCAGGCAATCACACCGTTCAAACAACAACCTTGGCGGGCTGGTACAACCCCTCCAACCCAATCATCACCGTCTCCGCCGGTCTACTGAATGTGGTCACTTTGACCTACCAACAGCCCGGCGCCCTCCAAATCGACATAACCCCGGTCGCGGCAACCACCGCCGGGGCGCAATGGTCAATTGATGAGATCACTTGGCACAACAATGGGGACACGTTAACAAACCTCGCCCCAGCCAACTACACCGTGGCCTTCAGCGACCTCGCCGGTTGGGGAACACCCGACAGCCAGATTGTCGGCGTAAACGCAAATCAAACCACAGAAACAACCGGGACCTACCTCACGTACGGAACAATACAACTCTCCACCATGGCCCCATCATTGGTCACCAACGCGCAACCAAATCAGTGCTATCTGCGCGCCGCCGTCCTCCCAAACCAGGAATACCAAGTTGAATACACCGAAGACTTGATCAGCCCAACGTGGATCGACCTAACCCCAATTCTTGCGCCCACCAACAACATCATACGGATTTCTGACACTGCCACGGAACCCATGCGATTTTACCGGATCATCCAACCTTAAATGACGATTAAAAAGAAGATGATCAACAAACTCGCCATCACTGGCGAAAAGGGGGCGGTCCAAACTATTGACACACCTTTGGTGTTCGGCCATGGCCTGCTGGTGGAATACAAGATATCGTGTTAATTGTTCGTTCCCGTTCCTTTGGTCCTGCTGTCCCCTATTGTGTGGGCCCGTTGAGTAACAGGTTGTGCTCCCCTTTGATCTGCCCGTCATGGGTCGCCGCCGCGGGCCCCATTTTAACGCCCTGGTTTTGGAGAAGCTGCCGCCACAATTGCACGCGGGTACTGTCTTGCGGGGCGTAATCGATGGCGCTCACCGAAATCGTGCCGTGGCCCTGCCTGGCTGTGACCCAGGCCGTGCCCGCTGGCTTGATCAGGTTTTCGTAAAGGAGGGTCGCGCCACACTTCGCATTTTCAGGCACGTCGTTGAATTGCGACCAGTCCGTGTTGCTGGCCTTCAACACCACCGTGCCCGTGTGGGTGAAATTCCCGTCCAAACCGCATTTGAGGATGAGCTTATCGCTGGTGTCTTCCGCGAAATAAAGACCAGCCAGCGGGAACCCGGCGTTCTGCGGGCAATTAGCGCCGCGCGTCAGGGCCGTGGCCGTGCGCGAGGTGAGCGCAATGGGCGCGGGCAGCAACCGGTTGGCGGGCGCCACCTCCGCCTTGGCGTCGTGAAAACAGATTAATACTTGTCCGCCCTGGGCGAGCAGACTGTCGATCTGCGGCTTGATTTCACCCGCTGCCGAGGCTGAAAGATTTTCTCCGTCAATGATGATCATCTGCGCGTCCGCCAAATTGGTCGTCCACGGCAGGCCCGCCTTCGCCAGTGTGGCGAATAACGGTCCAGCGGGATCTCCTACAAAACCGACGGCGCCAATCGTAGCGGGAACGGTGGCGGTGGCGGGCGCCGGGGGCGTGGCTTGGGCATGATCCCAGGGGGATGGTTTGGGTCCGTCCTTGGCCAGGGCCGCCTTCATGGCGTCAAACATGGCCAGCGGTTTGTAGAGGGGCAGTGATGGGTCCCAGCCCGGGTTTAAGGTGGTGACGTAAGGCGGGATGCGTTCCGGTTGCATGCCCGGCCGGCCTTCCACAAACGGCGGGAAGAATACACCGTCCTGCAAAGTCGGCAGCCGGGTGAAATCATGGTAGCCCAGCGGCAGATGCTCCAGCCCAAACCAGGCCAGTTCGCTGGCGGAGAAATAGGCCAGCCGGGGCCGCGCCATTTGGACAATGTTCTGGTAAACATCGATCGCCAGCGCCTCGTTTCGGCCCGCATAACTCTCAAAGGTCCGGTCACCATTGAACACCGAAAGTTGCGCAGGCCGGGCGTAATAAGTGCCGCCCGATTCGCCCACCATGAGCGGCTTGGCCGAATTCGTCGGCAATCGGTCCAGCGCCAGGCCCAATCCAAAATGCTTGGACCAGACAGGCAGGGTTCCCCGCAAATCCTCATCGCCGTCGCAGGAAATCCATTCGCGCGTGGGATCCTGCGGGAAGCTGCGCCGCCCCAATTGGGTCAACGCCGCGTAATATTTGTCCCGGTCTGCCGGCGTCAGGTGGTTGTAATCGAAAATGGCGAACAGTTCATTGCCGAAGCTCCAGCCAAAAACCGAAGGATGATCCCGGTCGCGCCGGACCATCGCGTCATAATGTTCCGCAAACCGCCGCCAGGAAACCGGCTCCGTGAAGTTCAAACGCAGCGAACTGCCAAACAAACCGTCTTCGGCCAGCACGACCAACCCCATTTCGTCCGCCATGTCCTGGTAATAGGACGGCCACGGCTGCGCATGCAGCCGCACGCCATTGCCGCCCACATCCTTGATCAGCTTGAACCAGGCCCACGCCGTGCGCCGGGTGTCCACAAACACGCCGAAGGGATGCAGGATGTCCGCGACGATTTGAAATTTCCGGCCGTTGAGCAAAAGTTCGCTCCCTTGCAGATGAAACTGCCGCCAGCCAAACCGTTGATATTTTGTGTCGGCCACCTTTCCGTGGCCGTGCAGCGTCAACACCAAACCATATAGATTCGGCGTGTCCGGCGACCAAAGTTTCAGCCGGTTCTTTACCGGCACCTTCAAAGTCACCACCACGTTGGTTCCGGCGGGAATCAAGATCTTGTCGGAGGCCAGGTTCAGCACCTTGCCCGCCAGATGCCATTTCGGTTCCGGCGCGCCAAGCACATCCGATCCGGCATCATTGACCCATGGACTCACCGCGCCGGCGAGTCGGATTTCCTCCGCCTTGCTGCTGTCGTTTTGCACCGTGGCTTGAACCAGCAACTCATCACGATCCACCCACGGCTGGACGAAGGCATCCGCAATGCGGACGGCGGGCAGGCCAAGCAAATACACATCCTGCCAGATGCCGACAATGCCATCCAAATACGATCCATCCGCGTACGTGGCGCTTTCGTGCGCATAAGCGGAGTTGGTTTCATCAAACAGATGGGCGTGACGGATGCCCACGAGCAACTCATTATCTTTGCCTTGGTCCACCAGCGCCGTGATATCCAGGTCGAAGGGCAGGAAATTGTCGAAATGTTCACCGGCCGGCCGGCCGTTGAGCAGCACCTGGCAATCGCCGGCGACGGCCTCAAAATGCAACAGCACACGCTTATCGTGCCAGGCCGTCGGCACCCGGAACGTGCGGCGCAGCCAGCCCATTGGAACCCCGTCCCAGGCTGGCGGATAACTTGGAAAACAAATCGAGTCCGGCCAGTACGGATGCGACGTCCCGGCCCCGACCTGACGTCCGCAGCCGTAGGTGTTGACATTCCAGGGCGAGGGAATCCGAATGGGGGTGGCTTCCCAGGCCGGGCCAGGGAGAGGCAGTTCCGGGGGCACGCCCTGATTGGGAACCCAGCCTGCCGGTATTTCCACCGGTTGAAATTGCCAGCTCCCGTTCAAACAAATCTCCTGCCGCGCCGGCTGCTCCACGGGTTTCAGATAGCCTTCCATCGGCGCAAAATCATTCGTGAACAGCAGCGGTTCCGCCTGGGCACTGCCCCACAAAATGAAAACCCACGCCCACAACAGGCTTTTCCTTTGCAAACCGGGACGGCGAATCCTAAACCAGGACTGAATACTGGATGTGGTCGCAAATGGCATTCGGATTTAGAACCGGAGTTTACCTGGCAAACTCCGGGTTGGGCATCCCCAAAAACGGGAGGGGGAAGGGCGCGATCTCAAAGCCGTTGGATATGACGAAAACCGAAATCCGACCAGCCGAAATCCCAAAGGCGGAGAAGTGGAAGGCGAAAAGCGAGCACAAGAATTTTACGAACGGCAAAGGCTGTCAGGGCAGATTGGCGCGCCCGCTCCGATGAGCACCGAAATCACTTGATGAATTCAATCCTCACCGCCTGTTGGTTCCGTGGCACGCTGACCGGAGCATTTTGCGGTTGGCCATTCACCAGGGCCTTCGTCCAGCCGGGCTCCACCGTGACTGTGAAGCGGGTGCCAGCCAGTTCCACGTCGTGGAGTGAAAAGCCGATGGTTTTGAAGGGGGTCAGGTAGAAATTCTCCGTATCTATTTTTAATCCGAGGATGGCCCGGAGATATTCCCAGCCCGATTTGTAGCGCGGATAGGGCGGAAACCGGGGGGTATCCTTGTACGGCTCCTCGGGCAGCGTGCGGCTCAGCCCGTCGGGACCCACGGATTGATTCCATTCGCCCACGAATAAATGGTTGTTGTGCAAGCTGGCCTCCAGGGAGTTGAAAACATCGAGCGACTTCGCCTCCTCGCCCGCGTCGGCCAGCAAGGAAGCCAGCGCTTCCTGCGGTCCAAACCAGCAGGTGCGGGAGTGGTAGCCCGCTTTCATTTCCGGTTGGTGACCGGGCCGCATGCCATTCGCCCAGCCGCGAAAGCGCTTGGCCGGATCATCGACGAGATTGTTCGTGTAAATTGTCAGCAACGCGGACTTTACCTGGTCCGCCGGCAGCACGCTCTCGGATTGCGGGTCAATCAAGCAAAGCCATTTGCCGAACAGCTGGTCGCTGAAAGTGTCCTGCCCGTCCGTGCGTTGGAGGCCGTCCGCAGCTTCCGGACGGTTGGTGGGCACATAAAAGGCGTTCCAGTATCCGTCCGTATTCCAGAGCAAGCCATCCAGGCATAGGCGGGCCTGGGAGAACATGTCTGCCACGGGCAAACCGTCCACCGTGCTGGGCTGGTTCAGGGTTTGGGACAGGCGGTCGAGGCTGTAGAGCCCGTAAACCCACATCACATTCACGTAGGCATTCACGCCCGGCATCTTCCAGATGTCGTAGGATTGGTTGCCGACGGGATTGTGCAGCAGGGATTGATAATGGTCCGCGCGATAGACATGGTTGGCCGCGAGATCGGCCAGCCGGAATCCCTTCGCGGTCCAAACCGGATCGTTGAACCAGAGCGAATCGCGATAAACCCGGCCGAGGAAGGTGGGCTCTTCGGCGTAATCCGAGCTGTCATCCCACAAGGAATGCCAGACGAAACCGCCATTTGTACCCGTGGTGGCAATGCTTTGATAATACTGATTCATGTCCATCCGCTCGATCTCCGGCCAATTCACCAGATATAGCCAGTTATGATACACGCTTACATCCATGGTGTTCACCCAGCCGTGCGGCACTTCCTGTTCGAAGAAATAGGCATCGTCGGTGAGAATCGTCGAGGTGGCCACCGAGCAGAGCGCCGAAAACCAAAGCCGCTTGAACGCGGGCGGCACGTCAAAGGCGGCGTGCCATTGATCGATCGCTGCGGACCAGGTATCCGCGGAGGTCCTGGCCACGTCGATGATCTGCTCCGTATCCTGGAACCGCTTGGTATAGTAGCGCCGATACGTCTCGCGCGCTGCCGAGGAAGTGGTTTTGATGGCGGGATAATCCCACGCGATGTAGAAACGGATGGTCTGCCGTTCACCCGGCGCGAGTTTTAACGTGCGGCTCACGCCGTGGACGTCCGCGGCTCCGCCGTCACAGGCAAAAGCGGTCTCCCCTTTGCTCTCCACCAGCACGGCATCGCCGTGCCGCACCACCAGCGAATCGCGGTGCCGTAGGGCGAGTTCGAGCGAGCGCGAGCGGTCCGCGCGATTCTCCAGTGTAATGTCGAATACCTGCACCGGAATCGTGGAATTGGTCAGGTCGTGGGGCACCATCGGCGAGAAACCCGTCATTCGCAGGCCCAGATTGGCCCCCGCCTTTTCAAAAACAAAATGGCCCTTGGGCAGATCGGCGTAAGCCCGCACGTGGTCCACCGGCTCGGCTTGCGGCAGCCACGACACCCGTGTTTCCTGCAACACCGTGCTGTAATCCCCCTCCGAGAGTTGCAGGGCAAAAGCCGGTGCCTCGGCCGGCGGTTGGGTGATTTTCCAATCGCTTGCCTGCAGCGGCCGGCCATCAAAATAGACGTCCACAAAACCATATTTGCCAAAGACCGAGAAACCGGTGCCGATGCCGCCGAAAGGCACGCCCGGCCCGTGACTCACGTCCACCATCTCCTTGGCCTGGGCCGGCAGGGGCCCCGGTATCCGCGGTGTCCGGTTCGAGCTTTCACCCGGCCGCAACGCGCAACTGGTGGCCAGGAACAGACACGCCAGCCCAACGAGGGACCCGGCGCAAAACGAGGGTCGCAGATACATGCGGAGGTGGGCCGACAAAGGGGTGGCTGATTTCATGTGTTGGAATGCCGCCGATTATGACCAATATGCCAGGCGCCGAAAGTACTTTTTAATCAGAGGCTCGATTGGCTCTTGGTGATCCGGTAACCTTCATGGTGGAAATGACCAGCCACGAGGATCTGATGAACGCCGTGTCGCTGAATAGTTCCATCGTCAACGGCGCCCGCGTTGTAGGGCCGGCCATGGCCGGTTTTATCATGGCCTCGGCGGGCTTTGGCTGTTCTCGGTGATGCTGGCGCTTTTGGCCATGGTGCACAGGTATCCGCTGGCGCTGCTGTGTCTGGCCGTGGGCGGTTGGGGCATGCTGCTCTACTTTTCAACGACCAACACCCTCATCCAGGGCAGCGTATCCAACGCCATGCGCGGGCGGGTCATGGGTATCTGGGCGCTGGTGTTTGGCGGCATGATGCCCGTGGGCGGCCTCGAGTCGGGCTTTCTGTCACACGCCGTGGGCGTGCCGTGGACGATCGCGGTGGGGGCGATCATTTGCGCCGCCGCCGGTCTCGTAGCTTGGTGGAGTTCGCCCTTGAGCCCAGCCAATGAGGCCCAACACGGTTCGTTGGGATAGGCGTCGTCGTTTGCCAGTTTGATTGCCCATTCGCCGCCTGCTCAATGGCCGGGCGCAGTGCGCCCATGTATCGCGCCTTTGGCGCTCTGACGCGTTAGAAGGTCTCGGCGACAAAGGGCTCGCCGACGACCTGCGGGAAGGTCTCCAGAATCCTGAATTGGCCATTGGCCTTGGTTTTACCAAGGTAAACATCCATGGTGCAATGATGATTGGCTTGGACGGTAATCTTGCCGCCGGGCCCGTCGAAACTGATTTCTCCTGATTCCAGCACCTTGCGCACCGCGTCCACGTCAAACGTGCCGGCCTTTTCCACCGCTTTCTTCCACAAATAAACGCCGCAGTAAGAAAGGACGATCGGGCTGTCCACCGCGCGTTTTTCCTTGATGACCCCGGGGTAGCTTTCATTTTTCAGCCAACTGTACCAGTTCTTGAGGAAGGTTTTGTTGCCCGGGGTCTTGAGCGACATGAAATAACTCCAGCAACCGAGTTCGCCGACCAGCTTCTTGGTGGGCATGCTGCGGAGCTCGTCTTCCGCCAGGCTGAAGGACACCACCGGACAATCGGCCGCGCTTAGACCGGCCGCGGCGATTTCCTTGAAGAAGGGAACGTTGGAATCGCCATTGATAGTATTGATCACGCAGGCGTCACCGGCAGCAGCAAATCGCGCTATGTCGGCCGTGATCGGCTGGAATTCGGTGTGGCCAAACGGAACGTATTTGCCTGCGGAAACGATGGTGCCGGAATCATCCTGGCGGAAGCCGCCGCCAATGCCGGCGGGCGGAATTCCGTGCAGGAGCAAATATTTATAGAGAATCAAATTCGTGGTTTGCGGATAAACATAATCGGTGCCGAGCAGGTAGAATTTTTTCCTGCCTTGGGCCAGCAGGTAATTCACGGCCGGTATGGCCTGCTGGTTGACCGTTTCGGCGATATAGAAGATGTTCTTGGACAATTCCGCACCTTCATATTGGACGGGATAGAAAAGCAATCCATTCTCCTTTTCAAAAACCGGCTGTACGGATTTGCGGCTCACCGAGGTCCAGCAGCCAAATGTCACGGCCACCTTGTCTTCCACCAGGAGTTCCTTGGCCTTTTCCGCAAACAAGGACCAATTGGACTCGCCGTCCACCACGACTGATTCAAGCGTATAAGCTTTGTCGCCGACTTTAATCCCGCCGGCCTGGTTGATTTCGTCGAAGGCAAACAACAACACATCGCGCAGGGATGTTTCGCTGATGGCCATCGTGCCACTCAACGAGTGGAGCACGCCCACCTTGACGGTATTCTGTGGCTTCATTTCCGCTTCGGCGACGCGCTTGCGGCAGAGTTTCAGGAGGGTGGATTCCGTCAGGTCAAGCGGACGGCTTCGGGAATAGGCAAATCCCCAGGTCCGCTCGAAAACGCCGCGTCCGTAGGGCAGTGCCACCAGCGAATGATTTTCCAATTCCTGGGCGATGCTCCAGCCGGGCAAAAAACTCATCGCCAGCGTGCCCTTCACCATTCCCTTGATGATTTCCAAGTTCTCAATTTCCCCCAGGATGTTCAACTTGATCTTTTGCTTGACCATGAAATCTTCCACTTGCTTCCGTCGGGGGCTGGAATCCTTGACCAAGAAACACGGATATTTGCCGAATTCATCCCGCAGCGTGCCATTTTTTACCGCGAGGGGATGCCCGGATTTGACGATCAGGTGAAACCGATCGGTCATGAGTGGGTAAAAATCGACCGTATCATGGGTCGCTGGTTTTTCGGTCAAGAGGACATCGACCTGATTCTGGTCCAGCACGCCAAACGATTCATCGGCATCCAGCGATTTGACTTGGAGCACCACGTTGGGAAACTCCTTGTGAAATCTCAACAAGACCGGCGTGAGGAAAATGGAAAGCAGCATGGCATCGGCCGCGATGCGCAAGCGCCGGGTACCCCAGTGGTTCAAATAGGTGAGCGTCTGGCGAGCTTGATCCAGTTCAGCGAGGGCACGGAGGGCATGGTGTAATAAGGCCTCGCCGGCCTCGGTGAGCGCAATTTTTTTGCCCAATTTGGCAAAAAGTCGACAGCCCACCTGTTCCTCAAGCGCGCAGATGGAGTGGCTGATCGCCGAATGGGTGACAAAGAGTCGCTGTGCGGTCTCCCGATGGCTGCCGGTTTCGGCCAGAACGACGAAGGTTTGCAGCCGCCTGCTATCAAGTGGTTCATTCATTGGTGAATTCCATTCACACTATCCTAGTAAATTTTTCAACCAGGTATTCCTTTTGGCGCCCGTGGCATGGCACCTCCATTGCTTAACGCAGTCGAAGAAGCGATGGGAATAAGTCATCGAGGTCGAGCAAGCATTTGTGACGCCAAGGGATGCCCATCCAAAAACGCAACCAATAAACAAACCTACCTTCATGCGAAATAAACGACACCGATCCCCAAACGGTATGGCTACCGCGGGCGCCTGTCTGGGCGTCCTGGCCACAGCGGGATTGACGGCTCAGGCGCAATCCGCCAACACGGACGACAAGATTAGCGCGTTGCAAAATCAGAACGCTGCGCTGCAACAGCGACTCGATTCACTGGAAGACGTGGTGAAAAAGGAAGGCCTCATGCCCAGTGGCACGGCCACCAATACCGTGATGTCGGCTTTGGACAAGATGACCATCAGTGGTTTTGTGCAGGCTTCGTATTTCTACAACCTCGATCATCCCGCCAGCGGCTATTCCGATGGCTACTTGTGGAACACCAAGGACAATAATTTTTCCATCAACAAGGTGAAGATCACCCTGGCGAGCCCGCCGGCGGAGCAAAATGGCGACACCTGGAGCGCGGGTTACCGCGTTTCACTGCTGGCGGGCCAGGATGCGCCGATCCTGAACAGCGGTTCCAGTACCACGGGGTTTGACTATCTGCGGGAAGCCTACGTGGATTTGAATATTCCCATTGGCACAGGCCTGAATGTGAAAGCCGGTGAATTGATCTCGTTGCTAAACTATGAATCGGGCGATGGCGGCGCGGCGAATGAGAATTTCTCCCAGGGTTACCAGTGGTACTACACCGGCAACGGCCCCTCGGCCGGCGTGCAATTGGACTACGCGTTCACCTCCTGGCTGGACGTGAAATTCCGGGTGGATAACGGCCTGTATGCCGGTCCCATCTCCACCACCGACGGCAAAAGTGTGATGGGGTCGATTGACCTCAAGCCCTGCGCCAAACTATGGATCAACCTGACCGGGTTTGGTGGCGAGGGCGGGGGACATGAAGATGCCGATGGCGGCGAAGTGCTGGCCGGTTACCAAGTCACCGACCAGCTGGGCACCGGCTTTGAAGCGGATTATTTTCACCTGTCCCTGGACAATGGACCAAGCGGCGACTTGTGGTCGCTGGGCGCCTGGATCTGGTATGATTTCACGCCCAAAGTGGGCCTGGCGTTCCGGGCGGAATACCTGGACGACCCGGATGGCGTGGGCCTCAATGTGTCGGATCTCAACAGCCTCGCCCCGGCGCCCAATGGCGCCGGCATATCCTCAACCGATGCCAATGGCAATCTGGCCAGCTTCACGGTCACCCTGAATCTCAAGCCGACGTCGAATATCAAGATTCAGCCGGAAATCCGCTACAACACCACCTCCTACGCAGGCGGCTTTAACGGCAAGGAAAACCAGCTCATCATCGGCTGCGGCGCC
>CAYTJG010000042.1:0-2601 GCA_964437865.1 uncultured Bifidobacteriaceae bacterium
CCTTCGGGACTTAATTCATGCCGCCCCGCTACCCATTTTTGCGCACCGAGGGCGGCGCGCCTGCGCAAAGTTTTCACGCCCAATTCCCCCAACCTGAAGCTTACCTTAAGCCGGCCAGGGGCTTATCACCCCAGGTGCCGGTTTGGCACCGTCTGGGGGCCGATTCATCCCAAAGACAGCCTCCTTCCCCCCAGTGGGACATCAACCTGCTTTAGGGATCTCAAGAATTGATATGAACAATGCCACCTTGATCCACGATAGCGAACGGTTGTTTGTCCGTTCCTGCCTCGAAACCGCGCCGGAAGGCCACCAAGCCGGACGGCTGAACCTGGGCGCCAGCGGCACCCGCCACGGCTCCGTGCGGCTGCACTTGCTCAAGCAAAAGCTCCTGCACGCCGCCATGGCCAACACCACCGACCCGCGCGTCCACAAACAACTGTGCGGCGCCGCCAACACCGCGTCGGATCTCGTCTGGAACACCGCCAACCCCGTGCTCCTGTTTCCCTGCCTGTTTGAAGAAATGGCCCAGGAAATCTTCGACCGCGCCGCCGAGGACCAATGGGCCGCCGCCCCCCGTGACGCTGACGCGTTCGCCCCGCGCCTGGCCATCGCTTAGGGCCTCGGTCCGCGCCCGTCCTCGGGCGCTGAGGCGTGATTCCAAGCCAGCCGGCGCATAGCGGAGCGCTCCGCAACGAACGGCCGCCCCAGCACGCCCCGCTCAACGATTCAACAACCGCAACACCCGCACGGCTCAGCGGCCGGGACGACCGCGGACCGGATCTAACCGCGCTGGACAAATGGCCGGCTGGCCGGTAAAAACAACGGATGCAACTCCACTTGCTCCGCCCCCTCACACTGGCCCTCCTGACCACCACGTTGCTTGCTCCGCCCGCGCTCCGCGCGGCCGACGATGCCGCGGTATCGCCCGATCCCTACGCCCACGAAACCACCGCGGAACGCGACGCCCG
Organism: uncultured Bifidobacteriaceae bacterium; assembly: GCA_964437865.1. GTDB lineage: Bacteria > Verrucomicrobiota > Verrucomicrobiia > Limisphaerales > UBA11358 > UBA11358. Next base: position 969 of record CAYTJG010000042.1, read on the forward strand.
CATGGGCTGGTGGCGCGACGCCCGCTTCGGCATGTTCATCCACTGGGGCGTTTATTCCGTGCCCGCCGGCACCTATGACGGCCAGGCCATCCCCGGGATCGGCGAATGGATCATGCATGAAGGCAAGATCCCCATGGCCCGCTACCAGGCCTACGCCAAACAATTTAATCCCGTCAAATTCAATGCCGATGAGTGGGTGTCCCTCGCCCAGGAAGCCGGCATGCGCTACATCGTCATCACTTCCAAACATCACGACGGTTTCGCCATGTTCGATTCCAAGGTGAGTCCGTGGAACATTGTCCAAGCCACCCCGTACGCCCACGACCCCTTGCAGGACCTCGCCGCCGCCTGCCGGAAGCACGGCCTCAAGCTCGGCTTCTACTATTCCCAGGCGCAGGATTGGAACAACGGCGGCGCCTCGCTCGGCGGCAAATGGGACCCCGCCCAGCAGCACGACATGGATGATTACATCGACCACGTCGCCGTGCCGCAGGTGAAGGAAATTCTCAGCAACTACGGCGAGTTCCCCGCCGTGCTGTGGTGGGATACGCCCGCGGACATGAGCCGCGAACGCGCCGCCAAGCTCATCGCCCTGCTCAAGCTGAAGCCCGGCATCATCCATAACAATCGCCTCGGTGGCGGTTTCAGCGGCGACACCGAAACACCCGAGCAGGAAATTCCCGCCACCGGCTTCGGCAATCGGGATTGGGAAACCTGCATGACCATGAACGACACCTGGGGCTTTAAGAGCGACGACCAGAATTGGAAGAGCACCCAGGTGCTGATCCGCAATCTCGTGGATATCGCCTCCAAGGGCGGCAACTACCTGCTCAACGTGGGCCCCACCTCCGAAGGCCTGATTCCCGGCCCGTCCGTGGACCGCCTCAAACAGGTCGGCCAATGGATGAAAGTGAACGGACCGGCCATCTACGGCACCACCGCCAGCCCGTTCAAGCACGTCGCCTGGGGTCGTTGCACCAAAAAGCTCGACTCGCCCGCCGCCGGCCAGACCACCCTGTACCTGCACGTGTTCAATTGGCCGGCGGACGGCCAGCTCCTCCTCCCCGGCCTGAGCAACGAGGTCCAGAGTGCGAGTTTGCTCAGTGACGCCACCCACGCCCCATTGGCGCACGAGCAAACCGCCGCGGGCCTCAAGCTCACCGTGCCCGCCGCGGCTCCTGATCCTATTTCCTCCACCATCGTGCTGGAAATCAAGGGCCGGCCTGAAATCGCGCAATAGAACGGCCCCGGTCCGCGCCCGTCCTCGGGCGCTGAGACGTGATTTTGAGCCAGCCGGCGCATGGCGAAGCGCACCGCAACGAACGGCCGCCCCTTCAGCCCCGCCCAAAGCCCGCAACGTCCCGCACGTCTGAGCACGGCACCACCGAAGGAGCACCCGTGCAGCGCGCCAGCGTCCTGGAGTGCGTCCGGCCCTCCGGCGCTGTGGCCCAAGACGAAGCTTGCCAACCCGTGGGGAAATGGATTTTCCCGAGCCGCGGCTACTGGCGAGCGGCTCACGGCTCGCGCAAGAATACGGCACGAGCAAACGAACCATGGCTGCTTGGGTTACCAAGCGGAGACGCGTGCCAAAGCGGTGGAGGGCCACCGCACTCCACGACGCTGGCGCGTTCGC
>CAYTJG010000042.1:2701-28328 GCA_964437865.1 uncultured Bifidobacteriaceae bacterium
GACGCGTGCCAAAGCGGTGGAGGGCCACCGCACTCCACGACGCTGGCGCGTTCGCCACACACCTGCCAATCGCCAATCGCCCCGGTCCGCGCCCGTCCTCGGGCGCTGAGACGTGATTTTGAGCCAGCCGGCGCATGGCGAAGCGCACCGCAACGAACGGCCGCCCCTTCAGCCCCGCCCAAAGCCCGCAACGTCCCGCACGTCTGAGCACGGCACCACCGAAGGAGCACCCGTGCAGCGCGCCAGCGTCCTGGAGTGCGTCCGGCCCTCCGGCGCTGTGGCCCAAGACGAAGCTTGCCAACCCGTGGGGAAATGGATTTTCCCGAGCCGCGGCTACTGGCGAGCGGCTCACGGCTCGCGCAAGAATACGGCACGAGCAAACGAACCATGGCTGCTTGGGTTACCAAGCGGAGACGCGTGCCAAAGCGGTGGAGGGCCACCGCACTCCACGACGCTGGCGCGTTCGCTCTGCACCTTGCCATTGCGAAGAGCCTCGATTCACTCCCGTCCATTCGCGTCTCCTCCCCCAAACTTGGCGCCGCGTTTTCCCCGGTTCATCCCAAACGAAGCAACTTTTTCTGCAAGGCGGAGTCTAACCTTCGGTAATGTATGCTGAAGATTTGCTATGAACCATGCGAGCTTGATTCACGACAGCGAACGGTTGTTTGTCCGTTCCTGCCTGGAGACCGCGCCGGACGGACGGCAAACCGAGCGTCCCAACTTGGGCGCCGCCGGTTCCCGCCCCGGTGCGGGGCGCCTGCATTTGCTGAAACAAAAGCTCCTCCACACCGCCTTGGAGTTCACCACCGACGCGCGCATTCACAAACAGCTCTGCGGCGCCGCCAACACCACCGCCGAACTGGTATGGAACACCCCCAGCCCCACGCTGTTCTATCCCTGCCTCTTCGAGGAAATGGCACAGGCCATCCTCGACCGCGCTTCGCTGGAGCAATGGGACGCCCCGCCCTATTTTGCCCTCCCCGCCGAACCCGTCGAGGAAACGGAAAACGTCTGAGTCCCGTTCGCAGCCAAGCATTGGGGGCTGACTGCTGGCGACCGCACCGTCTACGGATACTCCAGCCGGTAGAACATCTTGGGCGAACCGGGCGGCAGGACAAATATGACCTGGTTGCTGATGGTATCGGTAAACAAGACATTGGTCACCGTGGCCCAGTTGGTGGTGCCCAGATCGCTATTCTGCTGCAAGGCGTAGGGTACCCCCACGTTGGTATAGGTGAGCAGAATCGGCTGCGAAATGGCCAAGGACGGCACATTGGTGTTGATCACGCCGACGCTGAACAAATAGTGGTAGCCGGAACCGGCGGTCCAACCTGAACCAGGGTTGTACTCGCTGGCCCCCAGCCGCCAACTGGACCCGGCATCCAGATTGGCCGAGGGCGTTTCACTCCAGAGGTATCCCGCCTCCGGGCCGGAGGTGCTGGCATCCGTCACAATCCAGTAGGTGGTATTGGTCTGGAGCGTCACCGGCGTTGGGCCTGGCACGTAAGCATACTGGCCGGCATTCACCGGGGTGGTAACCCCGTTACTGTTGACCAGCGCCGCCACGCTGCTCCCCGGCGCGCCCCCGTTGTCCGTGTAAAGGTAAAGCCCCAACGGCCCCGGCTCGTTGCCATGGATGTCCGTTTCCGAACCGGCCAGGGAAATCGTGACACTGGCAAGCAGCGTGCTGGCGGAGCCGGTCGTAAAGGCCTCCGCCAATTCCTGACCGGCGGCAATCACGGAATAATCGCCGCCCGTCGCCTGGCTGAGATTGGAAATGGGCGTGAAAGTTTGCGCCAGCACCGCCGAGGCGGCGCAGAAATAGATACAACCAGTTCTTATGACCTCCATAATTTGGCCATAAGTTATCCCGCCCGCCGGCAAAGCCAAGCAAGAAATCAATATTCCGCATCGTGCTTCACGCCCGGCTCGGGGATGGGATACCGGCCATTGGCGTCGGACCGCAAGGGCGCGGGCGAATCCATCGTGAGCTTGTCCAGATCCGGCGCGTACTCCCGGCTGGAATTCAGGAACTGGTCCAGCGTGATTTCCTGGCCGGTGTGCGCCGCCACGCGCCCCAACGAACTGACCGCGCTGGCATAGACGCCCCGCTCGGTCTCGTTGTAAGGCTGGTCGTTCCGGATGGCCGCAATCAGGTCATTCCATTCATTCAGGTAAGGATCCTGCTCGGCCCCCGGCACGTTGGATTCCCAGAGCAAATCGCCGGCGGCCTGGCCCTGCGTCTTGAACAGCTTGGAGGGCAGCCCGCAATCGCCCCCGCTGGAAATGATCGCGCTGCCCTTGGTCCCGTGGGCGTAACTGGAGTAGATTTCCTTGCAATTATCAATGCAGCGGCCGTCCATGATGAACTTGCCGCCGTCGGCGAACGTGTACTCCACCGAATACACGTCAAAGTTTTGATCCACACAAACCTGGCCCTCGGAATTGAAGCGATATTGGCGGCCGCCCAGGGCCTGCGCCTTCACCGGCCAGCCCCCCTTCATCCAACAGCAATGATCCACGTGATGAATGTAAAAATCATTATAACAGCCGCCGCTCGCCCAGATGAAGCTGTGAAACCGCTGGATCTGCCACAGCAACTCGCTCGGCTGCCCGGTCCACTTGGTGGAATACGCCGAGCCGCCCGGCCCGTGCATCCGGTAGCCGCGCAGCAAGACCAGATCGCCAATGGCGCCATCCTGGATCCGTTGGGATAGCTCCTGCATGCCGCGGCTGTGGCGCGACATCAGACCCACGCCCACCTTCAGGTTCTTCGCCGTCGCCTCGGCGCCCAGCTTCAGCATCCGCTTGGACGTGGGACCGTCCACGGTCAGCGGTTTTTCCATGAACACATGCAGCCCTTTTTGAATGGCATAGGCGAAATGCACCCAGCGAAACGCCGGTGGGGTGGTCAGGATCACGATGTCGCCGGGCTTCAGACAATCCATGGCCTTTTGGAAGGCGTCAAACCCGATGAACTTCTGCTCGGGCGCCACCGCCACGGAACCGCCCACGTCGTGGTTATTTTTCAAGGCCCCATAGCTGTCATCCAGCCGGTTCTGGAACACGTCCGCCATGGCCACCAGTTTGAGCGGAATCTGTTTGGTGGAGAGCGCGTTCATGGCGGCGCCGGTGCCGCGGCCGCCGCAGCCGATGAGCGCAAGTTGGGTGACGGAGTTTTCCGCCGCGTGGACTTGCGGCAGCGTGACGCCCGCCAGTGCCGAGATGGCGGCAAACTGAGCGGTACTTTTCAGGAATTCACGGCGCGTGGTGGGGAGGTTTTGATGGTTGCTCATGACAATGTGTGGTGAAAGCCCGAAACTACGTTTCGGCAATCCTTTTGTCCACCGAAAGAATTGTTTTCCCGGGGATTTTTTTCGGCGTGGACACACACGTTCGCCACCGCGGCCCGCCCCACCGAAGAGCGGCCCCCGATGACGCCGGGCGGGTCAGCCCAACCTCACCGCACCTCGTTGGCCAACGCCACGCCCTGAAGCCTCGGCAACCGCAGATCTTGATTTGCTTGCGTCGCGCCAGGCAGCGTCCGCGCCGCCCCCTCGCCCAGTTCCGGATCAGCATCGAATACCAGCACCTCGAACGGCTCCAAAGTGAGCGCGCGGGGCTGCCCGGCCCGGAGCGCCAAGTCGTGCACGCGTTGATCCGCATACGGCGATTTCAGCCGGTAAGCCTGCGGCGCGCCCGCCGGCAGTTCAAAAACCGCGGCCGCATCCAATTCGATAGACTGCGGGCGGTCATCTGGATTGCGCACCATGAGCGTGCCCTTGCGCCGGTTCCAGGCGGCATAGCCGTACGGCTCCAGTTTGAGCGGATCGCCCCCGACCCAATGGGCATCCACCAGCACGTCGGCATTGGCGTGGGCCCACTTCGCCGCCTCCGCCACCTCGTCCCAGGCCGCCGGCGTAAGCAACGCCGGTGTGAGGTAGAGTTCCTGCAGCATCGCTCCATTGGCGAAATAGGAACGCGCTTCGTTCTTCAGGTCCGGCGGATTGTTCTGGCCGATGGACCCGCCCTGGAATTCGCGCCCATGCACAATGCCGTGGTGCATGCACGAATTCAGCGGATACAGCGGCGCTGGCCGCACAAACGCCGCGTAGCACGAACCATCCCGAAACGTGAGCCAGCGTTCCCGGTTGTACGGCGAATTCGTCCGGGTATTCCCCTTCCCCGCCCAGCCCACGTCCGCCGTGCCGTTGCGCCACGTGCAATCCACATGGTTCAGCCAGAACGGCGAGGGCCAGGTGCCCACCGTCACATTGATGAACAAATCCGGCCGCTCCCGGCGCAGATTCCGCGCCACTTCCAGCAGCGCCATGAAATGCGGGGTGACGCCATCGCCGGCTCGATCCCACTTAAAGAGATTCACCCCGTCCTCGCGGATCAATTGCCGGCAACGGTCCTGAAACCATTGCTGGTAGCCCGGGAAGGACAGATCCAGCGAGCCGTCTGGCGGAATGAGTCCCAACCGGCGCGCCTGGGCGGTGCGTTCATCGGCTCCGCCATAGCCGCCCAGCGGCGAGATCCAGATACCCAGATGCGCCTCCGGCCCCATCCGCGCCGCCAACCCTTTAAAGCCGTCCGGGAATTTTTCCCGGCTCTCGCGCCACAAACCCGCGGCGGGATCATCCCAGCCATCATCCACCAGGTACGAAAGCACCGGCACGCCGCGTTTCACCGCGAGCTCCTGCTGAAATTGCCCGACCGTCGTCAGCAGATTGGTCGCGTTCACCCCGAACCCGAGATCGTACCAGCCGTTGTAATGCAGGAAGGGACTGGATGGCCGGGCGCGCTCCCGCTCCAGGTAATACAGGAAAGCCCGGCGCAATTGCCCTGCCGGCGCCACGCCCTGCACCGCGCCAAAGGTGTAGGATCGACCGGGCGCCAGTTCCAGCCGGCAGCCGAACCCGATACGCGCCTCTGCGTCGCTCAGCGCGTTTTGCGATCCCGGCATTTCCACGCCCAGAAACAAACCGTCCGCCACCACCGGCGAGCCGGGCGACGTACCCACGGTTTTCGCCCCGGCCAGTTTGGCGTCGATCAGTTCCACGCCATTCAGCGGCATCGCCGTCGGCGCCGAGAGCTCCAGCGTCTCCCGAAGATAATTTGCGCCAGCGCGCAATTCGGCCCGCCAGCAGGCGCGCAAGCCGGCCGCGTTGGTGAAGGTGGCCTCCAAAGTCTCGGCCGCGAAACGGCCACCCAACCGCTGGCTCGCCGGTTCGGCCGGAACTACGGCCAGCCGGGGCGGGGCCACCAGCCGAAAGCTCGAGGCGGGCGCATCCATGACCGGATAAGTTGCCAGGCTCACCGGGCAAAGGCGCTCGCCTCCCACGGTGGTCACGTTGAAGACCGGTGTAGTGTCGCGCAGCCCCACCAACAGAAACCGCCGGCCATCCTCCCACACCAGGGCCAAGGCCGGCCCCCAGGACATGCCTTGGTCAGTCTCCTTGTCGATCCTGCACCGGATTGACTTGGTCCCCGCCGGGAAGAGAGTTTCCACCGTGGCCGCTTGGTGGGCCCGGGCCCGGAATACCCAGCGATTGCTCTGCCACAGCGGCGGATTCACGTCGGCCATCACGCATTCACCCGCGACGCCCAAATCGCCCGGGTTGTCCCGGGATTGCGCCTGGAGATTCATTTTCCCCAGCCGCACCAACGCGGGTTCGCCCGGAAAGTCGGCGCGCGGAAATTCGGCCATTTCCACCCACGCCACGCCATCCCGCGAGGCCAAAGCCACCACGCGATTCGTCTCCAGCCGCACCTCCACCCAAACCCCTGTCGCCGGCAGCTTCGGCGCCGCCAGCGCCAACCGGAACAGCTCCGCGCCACTCTGGTCGTATTGCCGCCCCCGGAGCGCGTCGCCCAGCCAAAGCGGGCGCAACGTGCCCTCCTCCAGCTTCCAAGCCGCCCCACAGGCGTCATTCTCCAGCGTGAACACGCCCCCATCTTGCGTGGCCCGGGGCTGGCCGGGCGGCGGTCCGGGGAACTCCACGGCAGCCGCCAGCCGCCCTCCGGCGGCGAGGGTCAGCACGAGGGTCAGCCAGCGGGTCATCATTTTCATAAGCATTCGTTTGCTGACGTCATCCAAAACAAAAACCATCATTAATGAAAGTATTTAATTCATTTTCCCTGATAATGATTCGTGCCCCCTCGTAAGTTCGCTCCTCGGCCCCCCCACTTTTCTTCCGTTTTGGTCCGGACCCGGCTTGCTGCCCCGGGCGATTCCCGCTAGCTTCTGGCGTTCACATGAGTGAAATCCTCGTAATCGGACACAAAAACCCGGACACCGACGCCATCTGCTCCGCCATTGGATATGCGGAATTCAAGCGCCGCACCGGCATGGAGGAGGCGGTGGCGGCCCGCTGCGGGGACACCAATGACCGCATCGATTTCGTGCTCAAAACCTTTGGCGTGCCCGCGCCCAAGTTCGTGGCGGATGTCTCCCCCAAGATTGCGGACGTGATGCAGCGACGGGTGCTGAGCGTGGGGCCGGAGGCCACGGCCGCCGAGGCGTTGCGCCTGATGGATGAAAAGAACTTGCGCATGCTCCCCGTGCTGGACGAAGCACAAAAATGCCGCGGCCTGCTGTCCCTGTTCAAGCTGAGCAAATTTCTGTTTCCCGCCGTCAACCAGCACCCCGGCCCGGGGCAAAGCTCGCGGGAGGTGCTCTCCTCCCTCAGCAACCTCGCCCAAACCCTCGATGGCCAGTTGGTGGTGGGCTTCGACACGGAACGCGAGCAGGAACTGATTCTGATGATCGGCGCCATGGGACTGGAATCCTTCGCCGCGCGGCTGGAACAATTCCCGCCTGAAAAATCCTGTGTGATTGTGGGCGACCGCTGGGACATCCAAAACGTGGCCATTCGCGAAGGCGTGCGCGTGCTGATCGTCACCGGCGGCATCACCGTGGAGCCCAAAACCATCGAGGCCGCCCAACGAAACAAGGTCACCGTCATCACCTCGCACCACGACACCGCCACCACCGCCTCGCTGTGTCGCGCCGCCGTGGCCGTACGCCATGTGCTGAACGAGGAATTCCTCTGCTTTCGCGAAAACGCCCCGCTGGCCGCGGTGCGTGAAGAAGCCATGTCCTCCGGCTACCTGGCCTTTCCGGTGCTGGGTAGCGAGGGCGAAACCGTCGGCATCCTGTCCAAGACGGACTTTTTGAAAACCGTCAATCGCAAGCTCATCCTGGTGGACCATAATGAGCTGTCACAGGCGGTCCAGGGGGCGGACCAGGTGGAAATCATTGAGATCATTGACCACCACCGGTTGGGATCGCTGGCCACCCAGCAACCAATCCTCTTCCGCAACGAGCCGGTGGGTTCCAGTTGCACGATCGTCTCCGACTGTTTTTTCCGCTACGGCGTGGAAATGCCCGGGGATATCGCCGGTCTCATGCTCGCCGGCTTGGTATCCGACACGCTGAACCTGACCTCGCCCACCACCACGGCGCGCGATGCCGAAATCCTGAAGCAGTTGGAACAACTCTCCGGCGTCAACGCCCGCGAGTTTACCGAAAAACTGTTTGCCAGCGGTTCCCTGCTCACGCACAAATCCGCGCCGCAAGCCGTGGCCACCGATTGCAAGGAGTACTCCGAGCTGTCGCTCCGGTTCAGCGTGGCCCAGATCGAGGAAATCGGCTTGGAACAGTTCTGGAAGCGAAAAGCGGAGGTGCTGGCCGCCCTCGAAGCCTACCGCGAAAAGCGCGAATATCTTTTCTCCGCCTTGCTGGTCACCGACGTGCCCGAGCAGAGTTCACTGCTGCTGGTCGTGGGCGACGAGAAATTCGTCAAGCGCATCGACTATCCGCGGCTGGAGCCGGGCATCTATGAACTGCGGGACGTGGTTTCCCGCAAGAAGCAACTGTTGCCCTACCTCACCCACTGCCTGCGGGAGACCGAAAAAGGCATCAAGGGCTGAGCCTGAAGGGCTTGGCCGGGATCTTTCCCGCCCGTTCCGGCGCTATCCCATCTTTGCCTACCCGCCCTCCGTGGCTCGGAAACATTTTCCCACGCCCGGGCACCGGGCCGCCGATTCCCCTGATTTTACGGGCTTTCTTGCCGCTGGCATCATCGTTGCTCTGCAAGGCTTAAAAAAGTATGATCGAAGCCTTATTCAACCAGCCAAACTACCTAGCCGCCAAAAAGACGCTGGATGCAGTGGCTCTCCGTCAGGAGGCGATCAACAACAATCTCGCCAATCTGGAAACCCCCGGCTACAAGCGGGTGGATCTGGCCCCCAGCTTCGAATCGGAGCTCGAAAAGGCCTCGGCCTCCAATGATACGCAGCAGCTTTCGTCGCTAACCCCCTCGCTGGCGGTGGATTCCACGGCCAAGTCGGTCAGCAAGGACGGCAATACGGTAAGCCTGGAAAAGGAACTCATGCGCATGAATCAAAATGCCATGACCCACTCGCTGGAAACCCAAATGGTGGGCAAGATGCTCGCCAAGATGCGTCTGGCCATCAAAGGCCAATAACCCGGGGTTATGATTCAGATTCTCACGGGCATCCAAAACACCTCGGCCGCGCTGGACGCCGAGCAGGTGCGATTGGACGCCATTTCGCAGAACATCGCCAACGCCCACACCACGCACGATGTGGACGGCAAGCCTTACCAGCGCAAGGTGGTGGTCTTTGAAACCGCCCTGAATGACGCGATGAACGGCGACGGAGCCAGCGGCAGCCTGCCGGCCATCCAGGTGGCCAAGGTCGCGCGCGACACGCGGCCGCCCATGGAGGTTTATGATCCCGGCAATCCGGAAGCCGACGGCCATGGCATGGTGGCCATGCCCAACATCAACATTCACGAGGAAATGGCCGATTTGATCTCCGCCTCGCGCACCTACGAAGCCAATCTGGCCGTCGTCAAGAATGCGCGGTCCATGGCGCTGCAAACCCTCTCCATCGGCAAACAGTAACCCATCATTCAACCCATGGCCCACCGCGTAACCTCGCCCCGGCATTGAAACACCCCTGATCCGGAAACCAACCCCATGTCACCGTTGTCCGCCATCCCAGCTTATTCGTCCGGTCTGATGTCCCAGATCGACCAGCTGCCGTCGTCCACGGAGACCACCATTCCGTCCACTCTGCCGACCACCCAGCCGGTGGACAGCGGCTCGTTCACCTCCCTGCTCGGCAAACTCGTTTCCGACGTCAACGCCCAGCAACAAACCTCGAACCAGTCGGTCAACGCCCTCCAGAGCGGCGCCAATGTACCACTGCACCAGGCGGTCATTTCCATGGAGGAAGCCAACGTCTCTTTCCAGTTGCTGGTGGAAGTGCGCAACCGCCTGCTCGAGTCGTACCAGGAGATCATGAAAATGTCCATATGAGCCTCCTGGACACCATCGCCCATTCCCTTTTGCCCGGCGGACCCAGGTCCGTCCCGGGCCGCCCGTCCGCTCCAAACGGCTCACCCCGCAACGCATTAGCTGATTTTCGATGAACAACAATCTCACCAAGCTGCTCAAGCAACTGGGCGAAATCTGGGGCCAATTGGGCGCCAGCCAGCGACTCACCGTGGCGGCCGCCACCTTTGTGCTCGTGGCCGGCATGGTCGCCGCCGCGCTCTGGTCAACCCACACCGAATACGGGCTCCTCTACGGCGGACTCTCCGACAGTGAAGCCGCCAAGGTGGTGGCCGCGCTCAACGAGGCCAAAGTGCCCTACCAGGCCGGCAGCGGCGGCGCCATCCTGGTGCCCACCGACAAGATCTACGCCATGCGGATGCAACTGGCCAGCAAGGGCATTCCCCAAGGCGACGGCGTGGGGTTTGAGATCTTCGACAAGCCCAACTTCGGCATCAGCGACTTTGTCCAGCGCGCCAATTACCTCCGCGCCCTGCAAGGCGAACTCGCCCGCACCATCGGCCAGCTCGACGACGTCCAAGCCGCCCGCGTGATGATCGTGCTGCCCGAAAACCGCCTGCTCCTCGACAAGGACAAATACCCCACCGCCTCGGTCTTTATCCGCGTCCGCGGCAACTCTGCCTTGGGCGCCCAGACCATCAATTCCATCCGCTTCCTGGTGGCCAACTCGGTCGAAGGCCTCAAGCCCAACCATGTGGCGGTGGTGGACAACCTCGGCAACACCGAGGAGATTGCGGATAGCGACTCCCTGGCCGGCTTGTCCTCCTCCCAACTGGCCGCCCGCCGCAGCCTGGAACAGTATCTCGGCAAAAAAGCGCAGGATATGCTCGAAACCGTGCTGGGTCCCGGCCAGGCCATCGTCCGCGTCTCCGCTGAAATCAATGGCGACACCGTCACCACCACCGAAAGCAAGTTCGACCCGGACGGCCAGGTGGTGAAGACGCAGACCAAGAATGACGAGAACAACGACACCGCCACCACCCAGAACTCCACCCCCACCGGCATCAGTGCCAACACCGTGGGTGAAACCAACGGCGCCCTCGCTTCCGCCGGGCCGGTGAACTCCGTGAAGAATCACAAGACCCTCTCGACCATCGAGTACGATGTGGGTGAAACCACCAGCACCGTCACCAAGTCCGCCGGCAACGTCAAGCGCTTGACGGCGGCGGTAAGCGTGGCACAGCAGATGGAAGGAACCGGCGCCGACCGGAAACCGGTGGTGCGCACGGCGGAAGAACTCGATAAGTTGCGGCGCATCGTGAGCAACGCGCTCGGCGCCGACCTGGCCCGGGGCGACACGATCGAGCTGGCGGAGCTGCCCTTCAATGACAGCTTTGCCACGGAGATGACCCAGCAGCTTGACCGGCAGGTCAAAAAGGATTTCTGGTGGACCCTGGCCCGCAACTCGCTGTACCCGGGGTTGGGACTGGTGGCCTTCCTGGTCCTCCTGCGCACGTTCAAGCAAACGCCCGTGCAGGAAATCCCCATTGGCGTGCCCGTGGGCCGGCTGGGGGCGAAAAATGGCAACGGCAACGGCAATGGCCACGGTAACGGTCATCCCCGCTTCGGCGAGTTCACTTATGAGCCGGAGCCCGGCGTGGTCACCGTGGATGTACTGAACCGGCTCATCAAGGAAAATCCCAACAACATGACCCAGGCCATCCGCGATTGGATGAACCACGGTCGCACCCCCGAATCCTGATTTATGCCCGCTACCGAAACTGAGGTCCTCCCCGAGAACGCCACGCTGACCAAGGCGCAGATGCTCGCTGCCCTGCTGGTCATGCTCGGCTCGGAAAGCGCCTCCGTCATCCTGCGCCAGTTCCAACCACGCGAAATCGAGTCCATCTCCCGGGAGATGGCCCGGTTCACCCTGATCACCCGCGAACAGCAGGAACACATCCTCCAGGAATTCTCCGCCGTGGCGCTGGCCGCCAGCACCTCCATCTCCGCCGGCGCCGACGTCACCCGCGTGACCCTGGAAAAGGCGCTCGGCTCGTTCAAGGCCAGCGACGTCATGGGCCGCGTCACCACCACCCGCTCCCCGCTCGGTTCCATGCAGGTCATCGCCGAAATGGATCCGCGCCAGATCTTCAACCTGATCCGCGACGAGCAGGTCCAGGTCGTCACCTTCGTCGTCAGCCATCTCTCCCCGGAAAAGGCCGCCCAGGTCCTGAACCAGTTGACGCCCGAAAAACGCGAACTGGCCATCGAACGCCTCGCCTCCCTGGCCGCCACCCCGGTGGAAGTGGCCGAAAAAGTGGTCGAAGTGCTGAACACCAAGCTCGGCGTCAAACAGACGCGGGCCATGGCCCAAACCGGCGGCGTCACCATCGTGGCCGACGTGCTCAACGCCATGGACAAGACGGTCAGCCGCGACCTGCTCACGAATTTGGAGAATCGGAATCCCGAACTCACCATGTCCATCCGCAAAAAGATGTTCACGTTCGAGGATCTTCTGCTGCTCAACGGCAGCTCCATCCAGCGCATCATGCGGGAAATCGACATGCGCGACCTCACGCTGGCGCTCAAAAAGTCCAGCACGCCCCTCAAGAATCTCCTGCTCGGCAACATTTCCCGCCGCGCCGCCGAGTCCGTCCAGGAGGAAATCGCCTTCCTCGGCAACGTCAAGGCCCGCGACGTCGAAGCGGCCCAGTTCCGCATCATTGACGCCGTGCGCAAACTGGAAGCCGAGGGCGAAATCGAGCTGGATGACGCCCGCGTAACCGAAGATGAAATGGGCTGATCAAATCCTCTTCAGCGAGCCGCTGGCCGACGTGCGGCTGCTGACCGACGCGCCGCCCCAGGACTGGCAGCAGTTCCTGCGCGAGCGCGAGCTCACCGCCTTTGAAAACGGCCGCCGCGCCGGCGAAAGCGCCCTGAGCGAACAACTCCTGCGCCAGCGCAATGAAACCGTGGAGCTGCAACGCGGCATCCTCTCCTCCCTGCAGGCGGCGTTTCCCAAGGTGGCTCACGAAGCGGAATCGGCCTTGATCGACCTCACCCTCGAGTCCGCCCAAAAAATCATCGCCGGGCTGCCCATTGACGTCACCCTCGTGGAGCAGACCGTGCGCGAAGCCCTCACCCAGGCGCAGGACACCGCCGAAATCCAGGTCCAAGTGCATCCCGAGGACCTGGCCCTGCTGCGCCAGCACCAATCCCCCGTGCTCAACGGCCTGCCGGAATCCGGCCCCTTGCGCTTCGTGCCCTCCGCCGATGTGGGCCGCGGCGGCTGCGTCATCCAAACCCGGTTCGGTCTGATCGACGCCCGGCGGGAAACCAAAATCGAGCAATTGCGCCAATCCCTAAACGCATGACCGCCCTCCCCACTTGTCCCAGCAATCGCCTCCAGCGCGCCTTGCGGCGCGTGCGCGAAACCCGCGTGACCGAAACCTGCGGCCGCGTGGTGCAATTCATCGGCTTGGTCGTGGAATCCGAGGGCCCCCTCGCCTCGCTCGGCGAAGTCTGCCGCATCCAGGCCACCCCCGGACAGCCGGGCATGCTGGCCGAGGTGGTCGGCTTTCGCAACCATCACCTCCTGCTCATGCCCCTGGGCGAATTGAGCGGCATCCATCCCGGCAGCGAAGTCATCGCCACCGGCGCCCCCCTGCGCGTGGCCGTGGGCAGCGCCCTCAAGGGGCGGGTCATCGACGGCTTGGGCAACCCCATCGACAGTCACGGCCCCATCGTGACCGACACCATGGTGGGACTCAATCTGCGGCCCCCGCATCCGCTGAAGCGCCAGCGCATCACGCAGGTCTTCCAGACCGGCATCAAATCGGTGGACACCTTTATTCCGCTGGGACGCGGGCAGCGCCTGGGCATCTTCGCCGGCAGCGGCGTGGGCAAGTCCACCCTGCTGGGCATGATGGCCTCGCAGGCCGAAGCCGATGTCAACGTGATCGCGCTCATCGGGGAACGCGGACGGGAAGTGCGCGAATTCCTGGAGCGCGACCTGGATGACCTGGGCCGCAAGAAATCCGTGGTCGTGGTGGCCACCTCCAACGAACCGGCTTTGAACCGGGTCAAAGGCGCGTTCCTGGCCATGGCCATCGCCGAGCATTTCCGCGATACCGGCCAAAACGTGCTGCTCATGATGGACTCGGTCACCCGCTTTGCCATGGCCCAGCGCGAAATCGGTCTGGCGGTGGGCGAACCCCCCACCACCCGCGGCTACACGCCGTCCGTCTTCTCCGTGCTGCCCCAGTTGCTCGAACGCGCCGGCGCCGGCGAAAAAGGCGCCATCACCGGCCTGTTCACCGTCCTCGTCGAAGGCGACGACATGAACGATCCCATCGCCGACTCCGTACGCTCCATCTTGGACGGGCACATTGTGCTCACCCGCGAACTGGCCACGCAGAATCACTATCCGGCCATTGATGTGCTCGAAAGCGTCAGCCGCCTGAACCGGGATCTGTTGCCGCCGGAAAAGATCAAAATGGCGGCCGAGGGCCGGGAACACCTGGCGGTTTATCGCAAAAATCAGGACCTCATCAATATTGGCGCCTACCCCGCCGGCAGCAGCCCCGCCATCGACCAAGCCATCGCCCTGCACCATCCGCTGACCAAATTTCTCCGGCAAAACATCACCGAGGGTTTCGTGCCCGCGCAGAGTTGGTCCCTGTTGGGCCAGACCCTCAAACCCCTGCCCGCCAAGCCATGAAAGCGTTTAATTTCCCCTTGGAGTCGCTGCGCACCCTCCGCCAGCAACGCGAACGCGCCGCCCAACAACGCTACGCCCAGTCACTCGTGGTCTGTGATGGCGCCCTCCGGCTGCTCCAACTCGCGGAAGGGGAACTCCGGGCCGGTCGCGCCTTGTTGGCCGCCGAATTGAAGACGGGTGCCACCGCCGCCCGCATCATGAATCTCCAAACCTGGTGCGCCGTCCTCGACATCCGCCGCAACGAAGGCCAGGCCCGCCTGGAGGAGGCCCGCCGCGCCGCCAACGAGGCCTTTCAACTGCTGACCGCCGCCGCCCGCGAGCGCGAAACCCTTGACCGGTTTCACGACAAGTCCCAGCGCCTCTGGCAGCGCACTTTCCAGGCCGAAGAGCAAAAGATGTTTGACGAGCTGGCCGTGCAGCGCCAATCGGCGCCGAGCATCTTTGAAAAACCCCTACTGAATTGATATGCTGCGAATCCTCCAATCGCCCGCGACCGTTCTGGCCGCCGCCTTTCTCTCGTTTTTCATCACCCTGTTCCTGTTGCTCCACGTCATCCCCATCGGCGTAGCCACCGCCGCGGCCCACGAAACCGTGGCGGCCGACGACGACCCCTCGTGGAAATTTCACAACCCGGACATTGACCAGTGGGTCTCGCAAATCAAATCCGAACGCGACGCGCTGGCGGTCCGCGAACAGCAGCTCAAGGATTGGGAAACCCGGCTGGCCGCCGAAAGCCGCGAAATTGCCGCCGTCACCCAGGCCGTCACCCATACCCAGGAAGACTTCGACAAACGCGTGGTCCTGTTCACCGAGCAGGAAAAAAACAACGTCAAGAAACAGCTCAAGGTGATCACCGACATGACGCCCGACGGCGCGGTCGCCATGATGAACGAAATGCCGGATGATGAAGTGGCGCGGTTGCTGTATTCACTCAAGCCGGACATTTCCGGCGCCATTCTCGATGCCATGAGCAAACTGGGTGAGGGACCGGCCAAGCGGGCCGCCACCCTCGCCGATAAAATCAAGGCCATCCTGCCGGAGCCGGCCACCAACACCCCCGCCAATGCAGCCCGTTGAGACATGGGCGGCCAAGGCAGCTACCAACACCAGCGAGGAAGTTGAGCGGGCTTGGCAGGGCAGCGTCGCCTCGGCAAAACCAGCCGGGGATTTCGACAGCCTCATGAATTCCACCCTGAATCAAAACGCCGACTCGGCGGAAGCGCATCATGGGGCACCGTCCGAGTCCGGCGAGGCCAATCGCCGCTCCGGCGCTTTTGCCGACCGTACCTCATCGACGGCAACCGGCACAAAAAGTCAGGGCCACCAGAACCCCGCCGGCACAAACGCCCGGCACAAGCGGATCGGCGCCCCCGGAGCCCCGTCCCCGGCCTCATCCAAGACCAATGATTCGGCGAAGTCGGCGCCAGCCGCCAAGCCTTCGGCAATTTTCCTGTCGCTGCCTATCGCCGTGCGTGGACCGTTGTTTTTGGCTCCCAATACCGGAACGGCCGCCAGTGATGCGAAAGCGTCCGAGGCGGCTGCCACATCCTCCGCCCCCGACGCCAGCGACATCGGCACACAATACACCACGCCGGTTCCGAACACTCCGAACACATTGAATCCTGAATCCTCGGTTTGGATGCCAGTGAATCAAACCGGCTGGTCCTACGCCAATATTACCGCCGTCAGCCCGGCCGCTGCCAGCGGCATCGCCGCCGTCACCCCCAACGCGTCGGCGCTGCCCGCCGCCACCGCCAGCCTGGCGACCTCCACTGGCGCACAAGCCACACAGATTCTGCCGGTCTCCTCCAGCGCGGCCGAATCGCCGGACAAGACGGACAACCTGGCCGCTTCGCTCCTTACATCCGAGCCAGCGAAGGCGGCGACGGAACCAGCGCACCGCACGGACGGATTCACCCCGCGCCCGGCCGACGCCGATGCCAACACCGCGCAGGCTAAGAGTCCCACGGCTGAAAAAGTGGAATCAACCGCCCCCAATGCCGACGCCAAGGAGCCCGCCCAACTGCCCCCGTCGGGCACCGTGCTGCCAGCTTCGGTTGCCTCCCCGGACGCCTCCAGTACCCAACCAACCACCGACGGTGACGCCGAGGTCTCTTCTGCCGACACGCTCCCAACGGATGCGACAACCAGCCTGGCCGATACGATCCTCAACGACTTGACGGCGACAAGCGCCATCGATCCGGCGGCCTCAAACGATGGCACGGGAGTTGCAACTACGGATTTGCCGATGAAAAATCCGTCTGAAACGAACAAAGTTGCCGGGCCAAGCGTGAAACTTTTGCCGGTCGACGACCAGGGAGCTGCCGTGGAGAATAATCTGCCGTCCTCAGCCTTGGTAGCGGGCACGCACAGCGCCGAACTGGGCACCAATTTGAATCTCGGATTCGCCGGCGGGAATCACGCCTCCAATGAGGAAACCACCCGCGTATTGAATTCGCTGGATCTGCCTTCCCTGGCCGATGCCCGCCTGCGCGCCTTGGATCGCACCCACGACATGCTGGCACTCCAAACGATGCGCTTGGTGGAATCCAAAATGGATGCCCTCTCCGTGGTCATCAAACCCGCCATCGGCACTGAAATATCGCTTGATCTGCGCCAGCTCGGCAATGGGGTTGAGGCCCGCGCCACCTTGGTCCGGGGCGATCACCAGTTTTTGAGCGAGCATTGGAGCGACCTGCAAGAGCGGCTGGAACAACGCGGGATCAAGCTGGCGGCGCTCGATTACGGCAGCGGCCTTTCCTCCGACGACCAGCGCCAATTCCAACGGCCGCAGGCCACCGCGGATGACGCCGCGCAACAGGCCTCCGCCTTTGCCGAATTTGCCGCGGCCGGCCCGGGAGGCGGCGCCACCGCCCGGATGGCCACGGTGCACGACGGCTGGGAATCATGGGCTTGACCACCGGCCAAACGAATCTCCCTGTGCGCCACACGACTTAACCAACTTACACTCCCAACACCCCCCAGAACCCCTATGAGCGTCTCCGCCGTCACCGCCAACGCCACTAGTTCGTCGAGCACCACCGATGCGACGTCGAGCACGACTGATTCCTACACCAACCCCGGCAGCACGCTGACGGAGGCGGATTTTCTGGAACTGCTCGTGGCGCAGATTCAATATCAGGATCCGCTTAATCCGCAATCCAGCACGGATATGGCGGCGCAACTGGCCCAGTTCTCCTCGCTGCAGCAAGCGACCGATTCATCATCCTCGCTGTCGATGTTGCAAGCGAACAGTCTGGTGGGCTCCACGGTCACCATCCAGGTGAGTGACACGAAAACCACCAGCGGCGAAGTCACCGGCGTGGTCATGAGTGATGGCACGCCGGAAATCACGGTGGGCGGCACCAACTACAAACTGAGCCAGGTAACGGCCGTTACTCCGACCACCACCAACAGCAATGTGGCCAGCACGGGTTCCTCCGGCACCACTGCCAGCTCAAACAGCAGCGGCACCGCGAGCACAACTGCGAGCACAACTGCGAGCACAACTGCGAGCACGGCTTCGAGCACGACTTCAAGCACGAGTCAAACCAGCAATTAAACCAGCACCACAAATACTATGATTCTCTCCATGGACACGGGCGTCAGCGCCTTGGAACAATATCAGGAACAGATCAACGTCCTCGCCAACAACATCGCGAACGTGAACACGGTGGGTTTCAAGGAAGCCAACGTCAATTTTGCCGACACGCTCAGCGAAACGCTCGGGTCCAACTCCGCGGGCTCCACCCAGATCGGCACGGGCGTGACCACCTCGAGCATCACCAACAACTTTTCAACTCAGGGGACCCTCACCAACACCGGCGTGGAATCCGATCTGGCCATCGACGGCAACGGCTTCTTTGTGGTCAAGGATCCGACGACGGGCGACAGCTATGTCACCCAGGACGGCACGTTCAGTGTTGATTCCAACGGCTATTTGGTAAACAGCGCCGGCATGCGCCTCCAGGGCACCACCGGTGACATCCAGATCGCCGGCTCCAGCACCGCGACCGTTACGGGTTACACCATCGGCACCGACGGCACCGTCTCGGTCAGTCTGTCCGATGGCACCACTTCCACGGCCGGCCAGATTACGCTCCAAAATTATTCCAACCCCGACCAGTTGGTGAAGGTGGGCGGCAATCTTTACACGGCGCCGACGGCCGCCGGCGGGCTCGCCGCCGCCGTGGCGCCCGGCAGCAGCGGCACTGGCACCATCAAGTCCGGCTACCTGGAAATGTCCAATGTGGACTTGGCCACCGAACTCACGGGCCTGATTACCGCCCAGCGCGCCTATGAGGCCAACAGCAAGGTCATTACCACCAGCGACGATCTGCTACAGACGCTGGTCAACCTGAAACAGGGCTAACCCTTAAACTCTTATGGCCGACGATCGCAAACCCGCACCAGCCGAAACCGCCCCCGAAGCCGCACCCGCGGCGAAAGGGGGAGGTCTCATGGCGTGGCTGCCGCTCATCCTCGCGGTCGTGCTCATGCCCGCGCTGGCGTTTGGCATGACCAAGTTCGTGATCGTGCCCGAACTGCAAAAGAGCCTGGGCGTCAAGCCCGCCACCGAAACCGGCACCAAAGCCAAACCCGCCGCCGATGCGAAGAAGATCTCCGTGCCCTTGGAAAAATTGCTGGTCAACATCGCGGGCACCATGGGCCAACGCTATCTCCTGGTCAGCGTCACGGTCGTGGGCACCGGCGGCGACGCCTTCAAAACCAAGATGACCGACAACAACGCCCAGCTCCGCGATATGGCCATGAGCACGCTGGCCAACAAGACGCTGGCGGACCTGGAAAAGCCCGGCGCCCGCAACCTGGTGCGCACCGAACTCATCAACGGGTTCAACAACGTGCTCGGCGACAATTCCGTCAAAGAGCTCTACATCACCGAGTTTGGCATCCAGTAACCCCATGGACTCTCCCGCGCCAGCCGAAGGCGAAATCATGGTGCTCAACTCCCGCGGGCAGCGGGAAAAGCGGCCGTCGACCGCCGTGCGCACCCACAACTTTCGCCACTCCGGTTTCCTGGCCGCCAGCGAGTTGCGCCGCATCCGGCAACGGCACGAACAGTTCGTCCGCTCCCTCGCCGCCCGCCTGGCCATTTTTCTGCGCCTGGAATTCTCGCTCCAGTTGACCAAAATACACATCGAGAGCTACCAGAAATTCATCGAACCCCTCACTAATCCCTCGTATATCACGCTGTTCAAGACCGACCCGCTGAAGGGGGCCAGCCTCCTCGTGATTCCGCCCCGCCTCGCGCTCACGCTGGTCGACCGCCTCCTCGGGGGCCCCGGCCAGATGCCCGCCGAAAACCGGGACCTGACGGACATCGAGGTGGCCTTGAGCGACCAGACGGCCATGCTCATCCTCAGCGAGTGGTGCAATCACTGGCCGGAGCGCCGCGATCTCCACGCCACCATCCTCGGCCATGAGAATAACAGCAAGTTCCTGCAAACCTCCCCGCCCGACACCTCGATGCTCATCCTGGACATCGCGGTCAGCATCGCGGAGCAGGCGGAGACCTTTCAAATCGTCTTCCCCTACGCCACGCTCGAGCCGCTCATGCGTCTCTTGAACCCGGAGCTCGCGGGTAATGCAGCTCCCGCGCCCCGCCCCGGCCCGCCGCGTTGGAATCCCAACTTCGACGAAGTGAAGGTCACCCTGACCGCCGAGTGGCAGGGCCTGAAAATGTCCGCCGGTGAGATCAGCCAGCTCAAACCGGGCGACCTCCTGGGCTTGGATCCGGCCTGCGCCGCCCAGGTCCTGGTCCGCTTCGGCAATATCCCCAAATTTCTCGGACGCCCCGGCACCAGTGATGCCAAATGGGCCGTCCAACTTACCGCCCCTATTGCCCCATGAACGCCCCCGCTGAAGCCCCCGCCAACCTGAACCTCGTGCTGGACGTCCCGGTCAGCCTCACCATCGAATTGGGCGGCTGCAAACTGCCCATGCGCGAAGTGCTCCAGCTCATCATTGGCTCCGTCGTCCAGCTCGACAAGCCGGCCGATGCCCCCGTGGAACTCAGCGTCAACGGCAAGCTCATCGCCCGGGGCGAAGTCGTGGTCATTGAAGACCGCTACGGCGTCAAAATCACGGAAGTGGTTGGTCAGCCCGTCCCGGCATGAACCGCCCGTCTCCATTTGCGTCCCCGCGTCCACTCCACCACCCTGCGGTTTTCCGCTTTTTTTTCCCAGGGCTGCGGTGGGTCGCGGGGACCTTCTTTTTCCCCGGGCTTGGACTCGCCGCGCACGGGGCCGCCGCGGAGACCAACAATATAGCGTTGACCGCCCCGCCGTTTCCTGACACCGGCGTCTCCCTGCTGCGCGTCGTGGGCGCCTTGGCGCTCGTGCTGGGTCTTTTCCTCGCCGGTGCCTGGTTGTTCAAGAACTGGCAGCGCCTCGCCATTCCGCGCGGCCGGCAGCCCAAACTGAACATCCTGGAAACCCGTTCCCTCGGCGCCCGCCAGGCCGTCGTCGTGGTGGGCTACGAGCGGCAGCGCTTCCTGGTGGCCACCTCGCCGGCCGGAATCAATTTGCTCAGTCACCTGCCGGAGGCCGATGCCACCGAGCCTGAATCGGCGGCCAAGCCGGCCGGCCCCATGTCCTTTGGCCAGGCCCTCACCCAAGTGCTCAAGCGGAAATAGCATGGCCACGTCCACCCTCCAACCTCGGGCCGCGGCCGCCCGCAACCCGCTTCCCGCCAGCCGGAAATCCGGCCGGCACGGGACGTTCCGCCTCGCGGCCCTGCTGGGCCTGTTCCTGTTCCTCGTCCTCGCCCTCGCCACCGCCCAAGGCCAGACCAATGCGCCGGCCCCCGTCTCCACCTCGCTCGGCCCGCTGTCCATCTCGCTCGGCCCCAGCAACGGCGCGGGTGATGTGGATTCCGGCATCAAAATCCTCTTTCTCATCACGCTGCTATCGTTGGCGCCTTCGATTCTGCTCTTGATGACTTGTTTCACCCGCGTGGCCATCGTGCTCGGCTTCGTCCGCTCCGCCCTCCAGCTCCAGGGCTCGCCCACCAACCAGATCATCATCGGCCTGTCCCTGTTCATCACCTTCTTCGTCATGGCTCCGGTCTGGGACAACATCAACCGCGACGCCCTGGCCCCCTACCAAGCCGGCACCATCACCAGCCAGAAGGCGCTCGACGCCGCCAGCGCCGACATCCGCAACTTCATGCTCAAGCAGACCCGGCCGAAGGACGTGGAACTATTTGTCTCCATGGCCAAGCTGCCGCCCACCCGGGTCGAGGACCTGCCGTTGCGCGTGGTCACGCCCGCTTACATCATCAGCGAGCTGCGCACGGCCTTTCAAATGGGTTTTCTCATCTACGTTCCCTTCATCCTGATCGACATTGTGGTGGCTACCGTGCTGATGGCCATGGGCATGATGATGATGCCGCCCATGACCATTTCGCTGCCGCTGAAACTGCTGCTGTTCGTGCTGGTGGACGGCTGGTCGCTCATCGTGCAGTCGCTGGTACGGAGCTTTGGAATGTAATTTTTATGACTCCTGAATTTGCCATCGAGCTGCTGAAAGACATGATTTTTCAGGCGTTGATCATTGCCACCCCCATCCTGTTGACGGCCATGGTGGTCGGCCTGGCCATCAGCCTGTTTCAGGCCGTGACCACGATCCACGAACAGACGCTGGCGTTTGTGCCCAAGGCCCTGGCCGTCATCTGTATTCTGCTCCTGCTGCTGCCTTGGATCGTGCGCTCGCTGATCGATTTCACCACGATGGTCATCCTGAAAATGCCCCAGGTGGTCCACTGAGGCCGCACCGGCCGGGCCTCCCGGCCACAAAAAACATGGAACTGGATTTTTACAACTGGTTTTTGGTTTTTGTGCGGATCGGCGCGTTTCTGCTGGTCCTGCCGTTCTTCTCGACCGCGAACTTCCCCGTCACCATGCGCGTGGCCCTCGCCGCGCTGTCGGCCCTCCTGCTGGCGCCGCAACTCCCGGCCTTTCCCTTTGCGCATTTGGATCTGCTGGCCGTGTTCGGCCTGATGATCCGCGAGACCTTGATCGGCCTGGCCATGGGCTACTTCGCCTGCATGGTCTTTTACGCCGCCGATATCGCGGGCATCATCATCACCAATGAACTGGGCCTGAGCATGGGCAGCATCATGGACCCCTCCACCAGCGCGCCGGCCCCCCTGCCCGGCCTCATCCTGGCCATGCTCTCCATCCTCATCATGCTCACCCTGAATCTGCACCATGGTCTGCTGCTGGGTTTCGCCCGCTCGTTCGATGTGCTGCCGCTGGGCAGCGGGCACCTAAGCCCCTCCCTGTTTGAAGTGATGGTGGCGCGCACCTCGCAGATCTTCGTGGTCGCCTTGCAAATCGCGGCGCCCGTCATGGCGGTATCGTTCTGCATCACCATGTTCTTCTCCATCATGAGCCGGGCCGTGCCGCAGATGAACGTGTTTGCCGAGAGCTTTGGCGTCCGCATCGCCGGCGGGCTGATTGTGTTCGGCCTCACCTTGCAAGTGGCTGCCCAGTATATCTCCAATTACTTGCATCGCCTGCCCGAAGACCTCGTCGGCTTCGGCCAACTGCTGGGAGGCGGACGGTGAAATCCCTCCCCTCCCCAGCCAGGAGATTGACGACCGGCGGAACGCAAGCTCCGCCCGGCCCCCGCCTGCACCCGCCCACCCGCTGACGCCATGGCCGAGGAATCATCAGGCGAGAAGACCGAGCAACCGACACCAAAAAAGCTGGAGGAGGCCATCAAGCACGGCCAAACGCCGCGCAGCGCCGAGGTGCAGACGGTCTTTGTGCTCTTTGGCGGGGTGGCCGCCCTCATGTTCTGCGGGCGGGAAACCTGGCAAGTGTTCGTCAACACGGAAGTACAGACACTCAGCCATCTTTACGACACCCCCATCACCACCGATTCCCTCCAGAGTTATGCCGTGACGGCGTCCCTCGTGATCTTCAAATGCGCCGGTCCGTTTGTGATCATTTCCATGCTGGCCGCCCTGCTGGCCGGGGCCATCCAGAACCGTTTCCAGACCGCCTCCGAAATCCTCACCCCGAATTGGAACCGGCTCAACCCCGTCGAGGGCTTCCAACGCCTGTTCTCCAACCAGACGTTGGTCCCCACGGCCATCGCCGCCGTCAAACTGGTCGTGGTCTTGGCACTCACCTACACGGAAATCGAGAAGATCATCACCGACCCCATTTTTGCCACCGCCGTGAGTGTCGGCCGGTTGGCCCAATTTCTGGGCCAGACCGGCCTGGGCATTCTCCTGCGCGTGGCGCTCGCCCTCCTCGTCGTAGCCGTGGCCGACTACGGCTACCAGTTCTGGAAAGTGAATCGGGACCTGATGATGACCCGGGAGGAACTGAAGGAGGAAGCCAAGAACACCGAAGGCAACCCCATGATCAAAAAGGCCCAGCGCCGCCGCCGCTCCGTGCGCAAGGCCAAGCAACTGGCGCAGGTGCCCAAGGCGGACGTCGTGGTGACCAACCCCACGCACATCGCCGTGGCCTTGCGCTACGACCGCAAGACCATGAAGGCGCCCATGGTGGTGGCCAAGGGCATTCGGCTCAACGCCCAGCAAATCCGCGAGATCGCCCTCCAGCACCAGGTGCCCATCGTGGAAAACAAGCCCCTGGCCCGCATGCTGTTCAAGCACGCCCGGGTGGGCAGCGAAGTCCCCACCCAGCTCTACGCCGCCGTGGCCGAGATCCTGGCGTGGGTCTATCGCATGAACCGCTACCGCTATTTCTCGGAACGCAACCGCGCCTGAGCGCCCCGCCCGCCCGGGCAGGCACTCCGCCGCCGGCCGCCTCAAGCCTCGGCAATCGCCAGCGGCTTCAGGGTCTGCCACAAACCGCGCGTAAAATCCGGCAGCACCACCGGCGCGCTGCCGTTGGCCACCGAGTGCACGGACGATTCGATGATGCAGCTCCAGGCGGCCGCGTCATAAACCACGCTGTCGGGTGTCACCCCCCGCCGCAAACAATCCATCAGCCGCCAGCTCATCACAAAATCCATGCCGCCGTGGCCGCCGCCTTTGGCGCGCTCCTCCAGCTTTACCCACAGCGGATGCGAGAACTTGTTCCGCATCGTCTGCAGATCCTTGTCCGACAGCCAGTCCTCCGAACTTTCGGCGTCCAGGCCGAATTCCTTGGGATGATTGATGGACAGCCGGGCCGGATAATCAAAAAACACCGCGCCGGTGCCGTACAGCGCATTGATGCGGCTGTAGGGACGCGGGCTCACCACGTCGTGCTGCACCATGATCGTGCGGCCCAACTCCGTCTTGATGAGCGAGGTGTTCATGTCGCCGCAAACGTACTTTTCCCCGTCCTGGGCGCCGCCGTTGGGATGGTGCTCCGCCCGGTACTGGGTCAGGCTCCGCTCCGGCGAACTCATGGAAACCAGGAATTTGAACTGATCGCCCCGGCCCACGCCCAGATACTGGGCCACCGGCCCCAGCCCGTGCGTCGGATAAAGATTGCCGTTATATTGGTAGTGGTAATTGCGCCGCCAGTCGCCTTCGGTGTCGTAGGTGAACAGCAGGCTGCGCAGGTCGTGCAGATAGGCGCATTCGCCGTGCGTCAACTCGCCAAACACGCCCTGCCGCGCCAGGTTCAGGATAAACAGCTCGTTCTCCCCGTAACAACAGTTCTCGAGCAGGATGCAGTGCCGTTGCCGGCGTTCGCTGGCATCCACCAGCCGCCAGCAGTCATCCACGGTCAACGCCGCGGCCACTTCCACCAGCGCATGTTTCCCCTGCTCCATGGTCCGCAGACACATCGGCACGTGCCACGCCCACGGCGTGGCGATATACACCGCGTCGAGGTCATCCCGCGCCACCATCTGTTCCCAGACGTTTTCATTGCCGCTGTACACTGCCGGCCGTTTGCCGGTCTTCTTTTCCACCGCCTCGGCGGCGCCTTTGGCGCGCTCGTCCACGATATCGCACACCGCCACCACCTCCACAAATTCGAGGTTGGCGCAGTTCATCACATGGGTCATCCCCCGGTGCAGGCCGATGACCGCCACCCGCACGCGCGCGCGCGGCGCGGTGGTCAGGTTATGGACCGGTTTCTGGCCGGCCGGCCGCGGCCGGGTGCTGGTGTAATCGGCACTTAAAACGCCGCCGGGGCTGGAAGTGGCGGTGCCGGCGCGCGGGGCCGAGGCACAGCCGCCGCCCAAATCGGCCAGCGATGCGCCCAAGCCCGCCAGCATGGAAGCCTTCAGGAAATCGCGCCGGGATGCGTTTGCTTGATTCATATTTAACTCGTGATAATCAATGCCGTGGACGAAATGTCAAGCCGGTTCTCCCGCCGGGCGGCCGCCGGGCGGGGCCGCTCTAAAGTCCGGCCGGCAGCGTCTTCCTCCGAACGCGTCCCAAGCCAGCGAGCCAGACCACCGCCCACGCCCGGTCTTGGTCCCAACGGGACCGCAGGGACGGCTGAACCGGCGGCCAAAGGATTTCGCGGTGGCACTTCCATTCGGGTGGGTAAAGGGAGGTGTCGCGGAGCGACTTTGGAAATTAGCCAGACACGCCAGTGTCTGGTCTCGCGCCCAACGAATTTATGCGTCCTGAA
>CAYTJG010000043.1:0-28098 GCA_964437865.1 uncultured Bifidobacteriaceae bacterium
CACCGCCGCGACGACGGGCGACGGCTGGCGGCCGTTTCTGGGCAGCAGCACAATCGGGGCTTCCGGCGATTGGAGCAGCCGGGCTTCGAGCGGCGAGATGTCGCAGGATTCCTGCGCGCTGGCCAACGTGGGGAACAGCAGCGCAAATGGTTTTTCTTCGCGGTGCTTGCGCTCGCGCAATCGCTGCACGCCCGCCTCGTTGCGGGCATCCACCATCAGATGAAACCCGCCGATACCCTTCACCGCCACGATTTTTCCTGCCCGGATGACGGCCGCCGCTGCCAGCAGGGCGGCGTGGCCGACAGCACACTTGTGCCGCGGCTGCCCCGGGTGCGAATCCAGGTGTTCGGCGGGCCGGCCGGTCCCGGTGCGGGCGCCGTCAACTTCCAGTTCCCAATATTCGAGCTGCGGTCCGCAAACCGGGCAGGCATTCGGCTGCGCATGAAACCGCCGGTCGCGCGGGTCATCGTATTCCGCCTGGCACGCGGGACACAGGGCGAACTTTTTCATCACCGTGTTCGCCCGGTCGTAGGGCAGCGATTCAATGATGCTGAAACGCGGGCCGCAATGGGTGCAGTTGGTGAAGGGATAGCGAAAGCGCCGGTTTTGCGGATCAAATATTTCGCGCCGGCAATCCGGACAAGTGGCCATATCCGGCAAGACCAGCGCCACTTTGTCGCCGCCGATGTCGCTGGCGCGGATTTCAAAGACCTGATGCCCGACGGCATCCAGCCAGGTGGTTTCGGTGCTTTGGATGAAGCTCAACGGCGGCTTATCCGCCTGGAGCCGCTGGAGGAAGACATCAAGGACGGGGCGCGGGCCTTCCGCCTCGAGGAAGACGCCCTGGGGCGAATTGTTGACCCAGCCGGTGAGGTCCAGTTCCGTGGCGAGGCGATGGACGAACGGGCGGAAGCCGACGCCCTGGACGGCGCCGCGCAAGGCGACTTTCACGCGCACGCGCCAGGGAGCCGGCGGCTCGCTATGGGTGACCTCGGGGGACATCGGTTCTGGCCAAGCTATCGCCTGCCGGGTTTTCCCGCCACCCTTTTTGAAAGGCAAACGCGGGCGCAAGACACGAATGACCGCCAATACCCTTTGGCAACTCAGATGAGTTGTCGCTTCGCGGTTGCCGTTTTCTGGCATCCCTGAAAGAGATGGATCATCCAGCCCGGCGTTGGCCAATGGAATTGGCCTACGCTGGTTGAGCGTTCGCAACGAGAGCAAGTCTGAAAGACTTGGATCAATGGGCCAACCACATACCCCTCCAAGCGCGCGAACCCCCCACAACGTAATTTGTAGGGCACGACGTGAGGAGTGCCTCTCCCAGGAACGCCATCGTTCGGCCCGCCCCAATCATTTGCAGGCGGCGACGGAGCTCCATCATTGGCGGAACGGCCAGGAATCTCAGGAAATGTATCCAGACGCTAGTTAGGCTTCTTTTCGGCGGACCACGTTCCGCAGCCGTTCGATTACGTTGGGCAGGTTCATAATGGGGCCGATATTGGCAGACCAGCTTGGACACAGGCGGTCCAAGACCCAATTTCAATATACGAATCGGCAGTGGATGCATTTGGGACAGTGGCGTTGAAAATAAAGGGTTTGCGGTTTTAGGGGCCGGGGATTAGGCTTTTTCAATATACGAACCGGCGGTCTGTATATTAAGGCTTCATTCACGTTTATGTGGCACAACATATTTGAGAACACTTGGCCGGCAATTATCGGTGCCGGTGTGGTTGGATTGATTTTTGGGCTGACCAAGCAGCGGTCGCCAGCTTGGATATTACTCATGGTGCTCATGGTGGTGTTGGTGGCAGCAGGCACGCAGGCCGTTTGGGAGTTATTTCCGCAGTTGCGTCATGGTTGGATTCACTTTGTTGCTATCCTTGGAGTCGCCGCAGTGATTTGCACTCCGTTTTCATTTTTCATGCAGAAATTTTGTCAGAAAAGATGACCATGCCTAACCACCTTGCCGGAGCCGTCGCCGGTTGGACGTCTCGTTTTGTCGAAAAGCCGAAAGTCGGGTTGCGTCGCAGGTCCGGCGCGGCTCAGCTCCCGGGTCGTTAGCATGAAGCGTCTCGCCATAGCCGCAGCGGTTACGGCATGTTTGATATTGCTAATCACCGGAATCATCGCCGGAATCGCTTGTTGGCCAGCAGTTAGTTTCCTGCACTTAATGAGGACGCAGATGAGGGTTGGACAGAAGTATATGGATTCCATGACGGAAGCTGACATCCCCGTATGGATAAACCGAACCAAAGGGCTGTTGGTGAAGTACGATCCACAGGCAGAGAAGATCGGATCATATGGCCCATTTGGGATGCCTATTTCGACCGACCTGCAGCAACTTATGATCATTAGGATTGATGTAATCGACTCGAACACAGTGTCGTATGTATGGCTTGGCGGGATGGACCACACCCGCCTTGACGTGCAGCGGGAAAACGATGGAAGTTACAAATTCATTGCGGGCTATAATAATGAGAGGAGCAGAGTCATATGGCCCCAAAAGTAGATGCTAACAATTTTCTGGAGCCATACGCAGTTAATGCGATGCGTTCCGCTACGCGGTCTACGTCCCAAGTCGGCGTTGGCTCACTGCATGGTCGTTAAGCCGCTTGCATACTCATGCACACTGGAGTTACAGGACTGATTCGGAAAAAGGCAGCTGGCAGGTATTTGCTTTACCACATCAACACAGGGCTTTTCTGGATTTATGGCATCGTGACTTTTGCACTGGCATTTTCAGTGAGTGGATTTTGGATTCGGAGCGGTGGCTCACGCAGTCTTTTGAGCCTGCCGCTTGCACTGATCGGAGCATTGATGTTTGCGCCACTTGTTCACGCGCTGTTTTGGCGACGGTTTCGGAATGTTTGGATGGATAATTACGTCATCGGCGTTTTTCTGGTCGCTTGACTGGTGGCGGGGTATGTTCATGACATTCGAGACGATCGCAGTGATGCACTGCTACGGCTGGCAACGCGTGTTTCGGCAGCTCTTGTTGCTGTTGGTGTTTCTTATGTTTGCAATCGCAAAAACGCTGCTTAACCAGTCCCCGGAGCCATCCGCCGTTGGCGCTGGCAGTTTCGCTCCAGGCCACGTCTGAGGGGTCAAACTATAGTTCGGCCTGTTGGCTGCGTGTTCGACAACCGGTAAAATCGATGGGTTGACCGAATCGTGAAAGGTGTCAGCGCAAAGACCGGTTTATTTCTTAATGGTCAATACGGTTCAGACCGAATTTAACCGGCCATTTCTCTTCTCTGTCGGTGCAGGATGGACCCAGGGGCGATCTGCATGGCTTGGCAAATGATAGGCCGGTTGAACTGATTCGTTGAAATGGCGGCACTCGCCCGAGTGCCACTACGGCGGCGTAGCGGCGAACGGGTGTTCGCCGCCATTTTAAGAGATACCCGGCCCCGAACTCCGGTGGGGCGGTTGATGGTTCGGCCGACATCGAAAAGGGTTCCTAATAAACTAGGACCCCTTTGCGCTGAAGGCGTTGGATCAATTTCCAGCGGTAAATTCCTGATTTGAATTTGTCACGTACCACGGAGCGGCTCACAGGGATGGTTGAGTACGCCGGCGCGAGGTGTCAGGTGATGAACCGGGGCAAAACGAGCGGTGCGACCGGCGCCCCGGGAACCAAGGCATTAAGAAAACCAAGCGCTGATAGCGGGGCACAGTCCGGCCGCATCGCCGAGTATTGGCCAAGGCTGCAAGGAAGCCAATCGATCGTGCTAGCCAGGACAGAGCCCCCAAAGGGCCATTCGGCGTAGCCCTTCGCACGCAACCAGCGCTTTGTGTCAATAGTTGGCGACCCCTTTTCGGGCGGCGGCAAAGCGGCTAAGGCGAGGAAGGCGGGAGTTTAACGGATTTCCAGCACACGCACGCCTTGCTCGATCCAGACGAGGATTTGCGGCAACTGCAGCATAAACCAGCGCCGCAAGTCGTGGTTGGAAGTATTGCCGATACGCAACCAAATAATCACCGGACCGGTCTCCGTCTGTTGCGCCCGGATGGGGAAGTCTTCGTCCTTGGTGATGATCGCCGCTCCGGTGGCCAGCGCGTGTTTCCAAATTGCGTCGTCTTCGGCTTCGCGCAAGCCCACTTCGCGGACGGCTTGGGCATCAACCAAGAACTTTACCGGGTGGCCACCAGGACGGGGTGATCAAGTTGCGCCGCCGCGTATTCGATGCTGGCTTGGATGTCTTCCGCCTCAAGGTCGGGATAGTCGGCCAGGATTTCGGCTTCGGGCACCCTCGCGGCCAGCAGATCAAGCACGTCCTTGACGCGAATGCGCATGCCCCGGATGCAGGGGCGTCCCCCGCATTGTTTGGGATTGAAGGTGATTCGATCCGCGTATTTCATACGGGACAACTTACTTGCTAGCCTGGCTTTTCTCAAGCCTTGTTCCAGCAAGGGCAGCTTGGCCGAATGCGTCAGCCGGTGGACTTTAACGGGGGGTAAATGGGCCAGACTCGAATGGCGCTTGGATAAGGCCTTAAAAGGTGTCAACCCATAAAAGGTGTCAACCCATAGATCGGTTCAGTTTTTCACCGTCATGCCGATTCAGTTTCAATTTGACCAGTCATTTCTCTTCTCTGTCGGTGCAGGATGGACCCAGGGGCGATCTCCATGGCTTGGCAAATGATAGGCCGGTTGAACTGATTCGTTTAAATGGCCTCACTCGCCATCGTTTCGTTAATTCGCAAGTGGCAACAAGGCGAAAGTGACGTCGTTGTGCTGTTTTCGCTGAATTAATCCACCACCGATTCTACAAGGTCTTTGAGTTCCTCGCCGGTGTAAAAGGACCGCCATTTTCCGTTTGGGCCAAGAATTGCCATGCACCGATAGCCTTTGCATTGAACCCAGTGATGTTCAGATGATTGAACCATTGGCGTAAACTCGTCATTCTTCAGGGGCTGGTTTTTAGGCGGATGATTCATAACTCAACTTAATTAGCCGGCTCGGTAACGGCATTCATCTGCAAGGTAACTGCGGTCTGGGCCAGCGCCCGGCCACTCATCACCGCACCGGTGTTCATTGCAATCAGTGTTTTGCACAATACAACTCCCTTGAAGCTGGCCGTTGTTCCCAGGGTTGTCTGGCCGGCGACCTGCCAGAAGATGTTTTTGGCTTGGGCACCGCCCTGTAAAACAACCTGTGCGCCGTTGCCTTCGGTGAGATTTCCCGCGATCTGAAAGATCCAAACATCCTTGGGGCCACCCGAGAGCGTGACGACAATGGGGATTTCAACTGAGCCGCTCCATTTATAGAGTCCGGGAAGGATGGTCATATCGTTGATATTTCCGGCCCCCAGCTCAGTCGTGTTGGGATTTTTCCGTCCGGCGGCATCGGTGTAAGCGGTCTGCATGTCGCCGATCGCCGTGGTCAAGAAGGCCGGGGCGATCACCTCGCAGGCCGGGCCGGCGGCATCCACGGTGAAGATGGTCCCCGCCACTTCATCGCAAGCTAACAGCAGAGCGGCCCCGGTGATCGGACTCGCTCCGACGTTGCCAACAATAGCGGAGGCATAGACGTCGGTGATTCCGGATTTTGACAGAATCACAAAATCACCCGCCGATCCTAGATTGACTGGCACCAGTGCGGCCATTCCGATCGAGGCGCTGGCAAATAACGCCAGCAGCGCTGGCACCAGCCGGACAGGAATTTGTTTTTTTGCCCCGGCGCGGTTCTGCCGCAGAGGTGAGCTGACGGAATGTTCTGGCGCTTGCGTGAGGTTCATAATTTTAGTTTGGTGTTTTGATAGTTCGTTGTTCAACCGTCTGACCCCAAAAATAGACTGGGATGAACTTCAGGGCCATTAAGGGGTTCACCGTGGGGTATATCCCCCAGCGGAGTTTTTTGAAGCCGGTGCAGCACCGGTGGGCCAGGATCGGGCCGGGCGAGAGGAAACCCTGATACCGGAGGTTGAGTTAGCCGCTGGTCACCCGGCGGCGTTCTCGATGATTCCCTCGGCGATGGCGTAGCGGGTGAGACCGGCGACGTCATGAATGTTGAGCTTGGACATGAGATGCTGCCGATGTTTGTCCACGGTTTTGAATCTCAGGCCCAGTTCGGCGGCAACTTGTTTGTTCGGCTGGCCTTCGGCAATCAATTGGAGCACCTCCATTTCGCGCGAACTCAAATGGTTGCTTTTCTGCTTGAACTGCCCTGCTCGAGCTGGCGACTTCTGGTCGCGACCCGGGAGTTTCTTGGCGATGTCCGGGCTGAAAAAGGTGTTTCCCTTCTGGACTTCGCGAATCGCCTTGGCCAGAACAGTTGAGGAGGTGTGCTTGAGTAAAAATCCCGCGGCGCCCACCCGAGTCGCCTGCTTGACGAAAGCGGCATGACCGTGCGCGGAGAGAATGAACACTTTGGTGTCGGGACAATCCTTGCGAATTTGCCGGGTGGCTTCCAACCCGTTGAGCAGCGGCATCGCGATGTCCATCAACGCCACGGCGGGACGAAGCTTTTTAACCAGGGCAACCGCCTGGCGGCCGTCTTCCGCTTCGCCAACAACCTGAAGATCTTTTTCCATCTCCAGCAACATGCGCAACCCCTCGCGCACGAGCCTGTGGTCATCCGCCAAGAGAACAGTAATTCGTTTCACACGTCAGTTTGGTTAGCCGCCATCACTTGCCTGCGGGAGAGGAATGCGGACTTCGATTTCCGTGCCGACGCGGCGAACCGATTTGACCGTGAGGGTGCCACCCACATGGGTCGCTCGCTCGCGCATGCCGAGCAGGCCAAAACCGCCCTGGCCTTTCGGTCTGGCCGGGTGACGATCTGGGTCGAAGCCTGTGCCGTCGTCGTGAATGGTCAACTGCACAAAATTGGCCGGCTGCGTCAGGTGGACCATCACATGACGGGCGCGGGAGTGTTTCTCCACATTCTTCAAGGATTCTTGGAGAATACGATAGAGCGCGAGTTCGGTCTCGGCGGGCAGCCGCTGAGTCAGTTCCACACAGTCCAGCTTGATGGCCACGCCCGTCTGGTTCGCGAACTCCGTGCTCGCGTCGTGCAGACCGGCGACCAGCCCCAGGTGGTCCAGGACAATGGGACGCAGATTGAGCGAGATGCGCTCTATTTCCTCGACCGTCTTGCCAATCATCTCGCGGATTTTTATCGCTTCGCCCTTCGCCTGCTGGTTACGCGCTGAAAGTCCTTCTACCAGCACCTGGCTGCGAAACTGGACCGCACAGAGCATCTGGGTGATGGTGTCGTGCAATTCGCGCGATATGCGCCCACGCTCGGCTTCCTGCGCTTGCACCACGCGCTGCGTCAAAGCCCGCAATAATTTCTCGGTCTTTTTCAAGGCCTGATTCGCTTGCGCCAACTCGGCGTTTTTCTCCTCCAGCTTGTTAACCAGCGCCTGACTGTATTGCTGGAGCACATAACTTTCCTCCATGGCCGGCGCGGCTGGCACTGGTCGCGCAGCCCTCTGGTCCATCACCTCCCGCAGCGCCTTGAGCACCTCGGCCGTGGGCGCCGGCTTGGTGAGGTATTTGTCCGCACCGACGGTCTGCGCCAGCTTCATGTCGTCGGGCGACGTGTAAGTGGCGGTGTAGATGATGAAGGGAATAGCGTGAAGTCGTTCGCTCTTCCGCAGCGCGTGGCAGAGGCGGAAACCGTCCATGTTCGGCATGAGGATGTCGGAAATGACGGCGTCCACCGGTTCTCGGGCGAGGATTTGCAGGGCTTCGACGCCGTCGGCGGCTTCGAGCGCGGTGTGGCCCTCGGCTTCGAGCGTTACGCGCAGGAGTTTCCGGTTGGTGGCGATGTCGTCAACAATGAGGAGGTTCATGGCCTTGGCCTTTTCCGGCCTCCGATTTCAGATGTCGGTAATGCCCAATTGTTCGAGTTCCGGTTTGACATGTTTCTCAAAACATTCGGGACAAATGCCGTGGCTAAACAGCGTGTTGGTGTGCTGGCTGATGTAACCCTCGACGGATTGCCAGTAATCCTTGTCGTCACGGATTTTTTTGCAATAACTACAGATCGGCAGCAACGCATTCAACTGTTTCACTTCTGAGAGCGCGCGGGACAGTTCCCGATTGGCGATTTCAAGCTCCGCGGTGCGTTCCCGGACGCGGCGTTCGAGATTGGAATTTGATTCCACGATGCGTTCGTGGGCCCGTTGAAGCTTGTCCAGCGCGTCGATGAGTTGGCTGTTCTTCTTTTCGAGCTTGTGAACCAACGCTTCGCTGTATTGCTTGAGTAGGTAGGCTTCCTCCACGCCCGGCCCGGATGGCGGCGGGCGCGTTGCCCGCTCTGCCATTGTTTCCCGCAGCGCCGCCAGCATGTCCGCCGTGGGCGCGGGCTTGGTGAGGTATTTGTCCGCGCCCACGGTCTGGGCCAGTTTTACGTCGCCGGGCGAAGTGTAGGTGCTGGTGTGAATGATGAAGGGCAACGCGCGGAACCGTTCGCTCTTCCGAATTTCATGGCAGAGACGGAAGCCGTCCATGTTTGGCATGAGGATGTCGGAGATGACGGCGTCCACGGTTTCGCGGGCCAGAATTTCCAGGGCTTCAATGCCGTCGGCAGCTTCAATCGTGGCATGGCCCTCGGCCTCAAGCGTCACCCGCAGGAGTTTTCGGTTGGTCGCGATGTCGTCAACCAGGAGAATGTTCATGGGTTGCGCCGTTCCTTCGCCAGCAACTCAGCGACCTGTTCCGGCAGTTTGCGTGTGTCTATGGGCTTGGTGATATAACCGTCGCATCCCGCCTCGAACGCCTTCTGGTCGTCGCCCTTCATCGCGAAGGCGGTGAGCGCGACGATGCGGATGTGGCGGGTGCGTATGTCGGCCTTGAGTTTACGCGTGAGCGTTAGTCCGTCCATGCCCGGCAGGGCGATGTCCATGAGGATCAAGTCGGGCAGAGTGTCGGCGAGAACGATCTGCGCCTCCTCGGCATCCGCCGCCTTGAGAATGTCGTGGCCCTCGAATGCCAGCACGTCGGAGGCGAGCTTGAGGTTGGTCGGATTGTCATCTACGACGAGGATTTTGGTGCTCATGTCGCCTTCCCTTCGACCGTCATCAACGGCAGCACGACCGTGAACACGCTGCCCTTGCCGGGTTGGCTTTCCACGCTGATGCGGCCGCCTTGGAACTCGATGATCTTTTTCGTCAACGCCAGTCCCAGTCCCGTGCCTTCGAAGCGCCGCGCCGTGCCCGAGTCCAGTTGTTCAAATTCGGTGAAGAGCCGGTTGATATCCTCTGCTTTGATGCCGATGCCGGTGTCGCAGATCTGCACTTCAAATTGTTGCGTGTCCAGGCGGCGGGCTTTAATGCTCACCTGCCCGCCGTCATCGGAAAACTTGACCGCATTGGAAAGCAGATTGTAGAGAACCTGCTTGAATTTGTGCTCGTCGAGTTTGACGGTGTCAAGCCCCGCTCCGATTTCAATGCCAACCGAAATGTGCTTTTTGTTGGCAATGCCCTTGATGACGGCGGCGACTTCCTCGACGGCCTGATGCACGGGGAACGTCTCCGGGTGCAACTCCATCTTTCCCGCCTCCACCTTCGCGAGGTCCAGCACGTCGTTGATGAGCTGGAGCAGGTGGCGTGCGCTGCTGAGCACGTCGCCCAGATATTCTTTCTGCTTGGGCTTCAGCGGGCCGGGCTTCTCATCAAAGAGAAACTCGGTAAAGCCGATGATGCCGTTGAGCGGGGTGCGCAACTCGTGCGACATGTTTGCCAGAAACTCGCTCTTCATCCGGTTGGCTTCCTGGAGCGATTGCTCAAAGCGTTTGCGCTCGGTCACATCGCGCGCGGTGGCGAACACGCCCTGCAGCCGCCGGTCGCGATCATAAAATGTGGTTACGTTGTAAGACACCTCGGTCTTCTTGCCGTCCCGGGCGCACGCGGTGAGTTCGTAGTCGGTGACCTTCTTTTCGTTCAGCACCCGCTTGATGCTCGCTTCGGCCCGCTCCGGATCCGTGAAGTAATTCTTGAACGGCGCGCCAATCAACTCGTCACGCGTGCAGCCGGTAAGCGCCTCCATCTGCTTGTTGACGTCGGTAATGATGCCGGCCGGATCGGTGGCCATGATCGCGTCAATGTTGGACTCGATGAGCGAACGCGTGTAGAACTGCTGGTCGCGCAGACGTTGATCGAGTTTTTTTCTCTCCTCTTCCACCAGCTTGCGCGCGGTGTTGTCGGTGCCGATCAACAGATAACCAATGATGGCATCCTGCGCATCCCGCAGTGCCGTCACGGACACCACCGCCGGGAACCGGCTGCCGTCCTTGCGGAAATAGGTCAACTCGTAAATGTCCTCGATCCCGCGCGAGGCCTTGAATACCAGCGCCTCGAAGCCCGGCGCAATTGGCGTTCCCAACTCAACGCTCAACGCCTTGGCGCGCGCGATCACTTCCTGCGGATCGGAAATGTCCGCCGGCGTGATCTTGTTCATCACTTCAGCCGCCGTGTAACCCAGCATCCGCTCCGCCCCGACGTTGAAGATTTGGATGACGCCCTTCGCATCAGTGGCGATGCTCGAAAAGTTCGCGCTGTTGAAAATCGCGTTTTGCAGCGCCCCCGCTTTGAGCAGTGCTTCTTCCGCCTGCTTGCGCGCGGTGTTGTCGGTGCCGATTAACAGATAGCCAATGATGGCGTTTTGGACGTCACGCAACGCCGTCACCGACACTACCGCCGGGAAACGACTCTTATCCTTGCGGATATAGGTGAGCTCATAAATGTCCTCAATCCCGCGCGAGGCCTTGAACACCAGCGCCTCGAAGCCCGGCGTGATCTGGGTGCCAAGCTCGACGCTCAACGCTTTGGCGCGGGCGATCACTTCCTGCGGATCGGAAATGTCCGCCGGCGTGATCTTGTTCATCACGTCGGTGGCCGTGTAGCCCAACATGCGCTCCGCGCCGACGTTGAAAATTTGGATGACGCCCTTCGCGTCCGTCGCGATGCTCGAAAAATTCGCGCTGTTGAAAATCGCACTCTGCAAGGCGCCAGCCTTGAGCAACGCCGCTTCCGCCTGCTTGCGCGCCGTGTTGTCCGTGCCGATCAGCAGATAACCGATGATGGCATCCTGTGCATCGCGTAGCGCCGTCACGGACACCACCGCCGGAAACCGGCTGCCGTCCTTGCGGAAATAAGTCAGCTCGTAAATGTCCTCGATCCCGCGGGAAGCCTTGAACACCAGCGCCTCGAACCCCGGCGTGATCGGTGTTCCCAACTCGACGCTCAATGCCTTGGCCCGCACAATCACTTCCTGCGGATCGGAAATGTCCGCCGGCGTGATCTTGTTCATCACCTCGGCGGCCGTGTAGCCCAGCATCCGCTCCGCGCCGACATTGAAAATTTGGATCACGCCCTTAGCGTCCGTCGCGATGCTCGAAAAATTCGCACTGTTGAAAATCGCGTTCTGTAAGGCCCCGGCTTTCAGCAGCGCCTCTTCGCGCCGGACTTCGGTGACGATCTGCGCCGCCGCTGGGTCGCTTTCAAGAAAAGCTTTTTGTTCCATTTTTGTGACTATCTTAAACAGCGATTGGCCTTGCTCGTATTGAACCAAGTCGTCGTCAGCGCGCTGCTTGACTTCGGCGGGTTTGTGATCGGACGGGTTGTGGCTGGCAGCACAACTCGCCAAACATAAGGCACAATCGCTGTTCTGTCTTAAGTTTGTTTGCGGGTGCAGGCCATAAACTCCGTCGTGGACAAATTCCCGGATGGAGAAATGAGGCTTTAAATCACGGGCGGTTTCTTTTGGCCCGACTTTCGCAACTGGAAGGGATGAGGCGCGAAAACCCCTGAAAAAAGGCAACTTTATTGAACCGGTCTGCACCAAGGTTTTATTCTGGCAATAGTTGTCCCTTTTTGAGCGATCCGCGGCGGCGATTGGGGCGGCAGTTTCCAACCCAGTTGGGCCAAGTTCATTTTGTGGTCATTCTCGGGCTGGGGGTAAGGGCGGAAAATCAATTCCCGTCCGTCGGGGGTGGAAAAGTATACGTCGGGCATTTGGATGGCCGCGAATTTATCCAGGACTGCGCGCGGGGTGAGGCCCGCGGCCAAAGGCCGCTGGCAGGCGTAAAAGGTGTCAACCCATAGATCGGTTCAGTTTTTCACCGTCATGCCGATTCGGGTTGAATTTGACCGGCCATTTCTCTGCTCTGTCGGTGCAGAAACCCATGGGTGGTCTCCACGGCTTGGCAAAGTTAGGCCGGGCGATGTGATGCGTTTAGCTGGCGGCACTCGCCAGAGTGCCGCTGCGGCGGCATAGCGGCGAACGGGTGTTCGCCGCCGTCGATGAGTTCAGGTATCCGAGTTTCCGGCCGGCTGTTTCACCGGTCTGGCCCGAATTCTTTGCGGTCTCTGCGTTCTTTGTGGCTGGACAATTCGGGCTGCCCGCGATTATGGATCCTCCACCGCCACGCGATAGAACACCGTGCCGACGGTGCTCAAATCGCGCAGGTCGGTAAAGGTCACGGCGCCACCGGTGCCCGCAATGCCGTCGCGCAAGACCAGCCAGGTACCATCCAGACTCGCCGCCCAATCGATCCGGTAGGTCCGGTTCGCGGCGGTGTTGAAGGTGATTTGAGGGGCATTTTGCGACGACGACATTTGCGCGGCAAAGATGGCATTCGTGCCCCGCGGGTTCAGCCCGGCGATAAAATCCTGCCAGACCTCGAGACCGTTTCCGTTGAGATCCTCCAATTCCGCGGCGGCAAAATTGGTGGTGAAGCCATAGCTGATCAGCCACGGGATGGGCGTGCCGTGCGGCGGCGGCGTGGGGTAAACGGTGATGAACGAGCTGGCGTTCGTCAGCGTGAAACCATAAAAGTTGGTGCCGGCGGTGTTCGTGTAAAGCGTGTTGTCCAGGGCGAACAAGCTGAACGCATTGCTGGGGGAGATGAGATCCTGGAAGGAAAACGTGAGCAGGTCGCCAAACGCCGCAAACGGAATGCTGCCGGCCAGATTGGCTGGATCAGGACTGCTCAACAGCGCCCATTGGCCGCCCGCGCCGTCGTTGGTCTGCGACAACGTCCAGCCGTCGAGGATTTCCCCGGGATTGGTGGAGTCCAGATTCAAGGAAACGGGCCAGTTGGCGCGATAATGCAGCCGCATCTGCCGGATGTAGCGGGGCGCGTACGTGGAGCGCAGCGTGATGCCCGCGGGTTCCACATCTGCCTCCGACAGCAGACGCAGCGAGCCGCCCAGCACATTGCCCGCGTAATTCGCCGGCACGAAAGGCAGCATGATGTAGTTCGTGGTATAGAGAAAGATCTCGTTGGTGGTCAACGTGCCGGACGCGTTCGTTTCGATATCATAATTGGTGCCGCTGATGAACGGCGGCTGATTGGTGGGCGAGTCGGCGATAAGCCCCTCGTAGGCGATTTCGAACGACGGTACGAACGGGGTCTTGGAGCGGCTCAGGGTGGCCCAGCGCAACGTGTATTGGCTGGCGAGGTCCTTGCCTATCTCGCCGAAGGTCAGGCCCAGATCCGGCAGATCGGCCGCCGTATAATACGTCCCCAAGGTGGCACTGGTAACGGCTTGGAGCGAGTTGATGTCCAGCTCGTCGCCGAAGCCGACGGCATAAATTTGCACCGCGGCATTGGTGGCCGCCGCGATGACGGTGTCGATGGTGGCCGTGCTGGAGTCATCATTTCCATCGGACATCAAGACCACGGAGTGGATCTCATCGCTGTTGGCGGCCCCCAGGGCTTTGATGGCCGCACTCGCGGCATCCCACAGCCGGGACCCGGCCGGGAAGCCCTGGACGTAATTGGTCCAAATGCCGCCGATGGCGCTGTCCAAACGAGCTTTATCGGTGGTCAACGCACTCACCTGCTGCGGTGCCTCGTCGTCCCGATGGAATTCATAAACGCCGATTTGAGCCCCGGCGGGCTGTTGATCCACAAAATTCTGGGCGGCGGCGACTTCCGCCGTCACGGCATCGGAAATGCCGGCGGCATTGGTGCCATTGGACTGCGAGGCGATGCTTTCGGTAAAGTCCAGGATCAGGTAGGTTTTGAGCACCTTGGATTCCTGGGTCCCGACGCCCTGAAGAATGACGGCGGTTTCCGACGGGCTGACCGGCACGTTATCTTCAAAAGCGGTCACGGTCATCAACGCCGGCGAGGCCACCACGGCTTGGCTGGTCAACGGATCGCTGCCGTCGCGCAGCGAGAACGTGAATTGGACCAAATAAGGCGACAGATAATTGGTGACCACGTTGGTGATGAACAGGCCCGTCACGCTCCGGTTGGCAACGGTTAATTGCAGGGTGGCGGTTCCCACGCCCCACGCATTGGCGGCAAACAAGGGAATGGCATAAGTCCCGGCATAAAGCGGCGCGCCGGTGATGGCGCCGGTATTGGTATTCACGGCCAGTCCCATCGGCAGGCTGGTGGCCCAAAACGCGGTTGGCGAACCGCTGGCCGTGATTGTATAAAGAAAATTGAACTGCTCCTCCGTGCCGGCGGCGGTCAACGCACTGGTAATGACCGGTGCTCCGCTGGCAAGATTCAACGTGAGGGTCTGGCTGTCGGCGCCAAACTGGTTCAGCGCGCCAATGGTCACCGCGAACGGGCCGCTGACCAGCGGCACCCCCGAAATCACGCCGCTGGCGGCATTCAAGCTCAAGCCGGTGGGCAACGGGCTCGCGCTGAAGGAAGCGGGGTTGTTGCTGGCCGTGACCGTATAACTGAACGACTGCCCTTGCTGCCCGTTATCCACCAGCGAGCTGGTGATGATCGGTGCGCCGGAAGCCAGAATCAGGGTGAGGGTTACACTGTTGGTGCCGTAGTCGTTGGCCGCGTCGATGTCCAGGGTGAACGAACCGCTGACCAGCGGCACGCCGGAAATGATGCCGTTGGTGGTGTCCAAGCTCAACCCGGTGGGCAAGGGTCCCGCACTGAACCAAGCCGGATCGTTCGTGGCCGTGATCGTATAGCTGAACGCCACCCCCTGCTGGCCGACCGCATTCGTCGCGCTGGTGATTCCGGGAATATCGTCCGCCAGCGTGAGTACCAGCTCCTCGGCCGTCGTCTGCGCGGCGTTCGTGGCGAAGAGCGTGATGTCAAAAACACCCGCCACCGCCGGCACACCGGAAATGACACCGTTCGTCCAGTCCACGCTCAAGCCTGCCGGCAAGCCGCTCGCGCCAAAGGTGATGGGGGTGGTGCCTGTGGCGGTGATGGTATAATCGAAGGCATAGCCTTGCTTCCCAGACTCGTTGGTGGCGCTCGTGATGACCGGTGGCACCACTGCCACTTGCAGGGTGGCCACCTGGCTGGTGGCTGCGCCATAGAGGTTGGTCACCACAATCTGGTAATTGCCCGCGTCGCCCGTCGCCAAATTCTCAAGGTCGAGCGACGTGGTGGCGCTGCCCGTGACGCGGCCGTTATCCGCCAGGTTCGACCCGTTAAACTGCCACTGATAATGCAGCGGCGGCTCGCCGCCGACCGCCACGGTGAAAACCGCATTGCTCCCGAGCGGGCTGGTCACGCTGGCCGGCTGGGTGACGATGCGCGGTCGGGGGTCCACCGTGAGTTGCACCGTCGAACTGGCCAGCGTGAACTGGCTGCCACCGGACAAATAGGTGACATTGACATAGTAATATCCGGCGTTGGTGATTTGAGCATTGTTGATCAACAATGCCGCACCCCAGCCGACCGTGGTGAAGTTTTGATTGTTGGTGGACATCAGCCATTGGTAGCCCGAAACCGTTTCTCCCGCCGTCGTGGTGACAATCGCGGCGAAGATCGCATTCTCGCCCACCGCCACCGTCTGGTCGCCCGGCTGAAGGGTTATGGTAACGCTGGCGTTGGCTTGGCCAAAGTGCAGCAAAACAATGACTAATAATACCCGGATCGCAGCATGAATTTCTGGTTTCATGAATTTATTGGAATGCCTTGATGTTCCTCCACACCGGTCCGGGATTCAAGGGAAAATCCGCTTTTCTTTTATCAGCGGTATTGGGGTGCAGACTGGTGGTGGCCAAAAGGTTGGAGAGTTCGCCTTTCACTTGAGATCCCTGGTTGACATCCCTTGGTCCTTTGGCATCTTCCAGCCAGAAGCCCGGTAGACTTTGGATACGGTTCAGAATTGGGAGTTACTTTGCCCCGGCAGTCGTGAATCAAGTGCGCAACCCAATTTAATTAAGACGTGAAACCCAAGCAGCCCAAGCCGACATCCCCATCGCGCCGCAAATCCCGCAAAGTTGCTCTCCAACTCAAGCGCACCGCCGACGTTCAGATTACGCCGGCCAGACGCAGGTGGTTCCGCCTGGTGGCGGTGGTCGGGCCGCTCCTGCTGCTGGGCTGGTTGGAGTTGGGGCTGCGGCTGGCCGGCTACGGCTACCCGACGAGCTTTTTCCTTGATTGCCACCAGGGTGATCGCCCCATGCTCACCGACAATCCCCAGTTCGGCTGGCGGTTCTTCCCCCCGGAAGTCGCCCGCGCGCCGCAGCCCCTGTTCCTGGACGCTCACAAGCCCTCCGGCACCGTCCGCATCTTCGTGTTGGGCGAGTCAGCGGCCATGGGTGATCCCGAGCC
Source organism: uncultured Bifidobacteriaceae bacterium (assembly GCA_964437865.1). Taxonomy (GTDB): domain Bacteria; phylum Verrucomicrobiota; class Verrucomicrobiia; order Limisphaerales; family UBA11358; genus UBA11358. Next base: position 16,510 of record CAYTJG010000043.1, read on the forward strand.
AGCCTATGGTTTCGCCCGGCAACTCGAGCGCCTGTTGCAAGCCCGACACCCAAACCAGACCATCGAAATCGTCAACGCGGCGATGGTGGCGATCAACTCGCACGTGATCCGGGAAATTGCGCGCGATTGCGCCGGGCGCCAGGGAGATTTCTGGCTGGTGTTCGCCGGCAACAACGAAGTGATCGGACCCTACGGCGCCGGCACCGTGTTTGGGCGGCAGGCCGCGGGTCGCACTTCGGTGCGGCTCAGCCTCGCGCTGCAGTGCACGCGGGTCGGGCAACTCCTGGCCCAGGTGGGCCGCCGTTCGAGCGAGCCCGTAAACTGGGATGGCTTGGAGCTCTTTCTGGGCCAGCAGGTGCCGCAGGTGGATCCACGGCTGAAGACGGTCTATGGCAACTTCGCGGCCAATCTGGCGGAGATCGCCGATCTGGGGCGGCAGTCAGGCGCGACGGTCCTGTTCGCCACCGTTCCCGTCAATCTCCGGGATTCCCCGCCGTTTGCCTCACAGCATCGGCTGGGGCTGCGGCCGGAGGAACTGGCCCAATGGGAGCAAGACTATGCCGCCGCGCAGCAGGCTCAAGGCGAGGGACGATTGGAGGAGGCGCTGTCCGGCTATCGCCAGGCGGCCCGGATTGACGATGAATTTGCCCAACTGATTTTTCAGCGCGCCCGTTGCGAGTTGGAACTGAAGCAGACGGCACTTGCGGACGCCGATTTTCGAACCGCCCGTGACCTGGACACCCTCCGATTCCGGACCGATTCCCGCCTGAATCAAATCATCCGCCAGACCGCCGCTGCGAAGGGAGTTTGGTTGGCCGATGCGGACGAGCAATTCGACCGTCAACCGGAGGGAATCCCCGGCGAGAATTTCTTTTTTGATCATGTTCATTTGAATTTCGCCGGCAACTATCGCGTGGCTGCCATGTTCGCGACCGAGTTGGAGAAGCACTGGCCCGGTGCCCCGGGCACCGCCTCGCCGTGGCTCTCGGAATCCGAGGTTGCCCGACGCCTCGCCTTCACCGATTTTGACCAGCGCCGCATTGATTTGGAGATGCGCGCCCGTTTGCAGCAGCCACCGTTCAATGCCCAGAGCAACTTCCGCCCGCGCGACGATCATTGGCGGGAGACCATCGCGTCACTTGCCGCGCCGCCCGCGGGCTTTGGTTCCAACTACCTGGCCGCCGTGGCCCTCGCCCCCAAAGACTGGGTGCTCCACGCCCACTTCGCCGGCCTGCTGGCAGCCGCGAATGATACCCCGCGCGCCCGCGCGCAATGGCTGGAGGTGACCCGGCTTTTGCCACACTACGCCCTGGCCTGGGCCAGCCTGGGCCAACTCGCCCGCCTCGCCGGCGACACCGCGCAGGCGGACGCATATCTCAGGGAAGGATTGAAGCAACAGCCGGATTCGGTCGAGACCCTCACCGAGTTGGGCATTCTGGCGGCCGGTCGTGGAGACAACCAGGACGCCCGGCGACGATTTCGAGCGGCGTTGCGCCTGCGGCGGGGTTACAGTCCGGCCAGAATAAACCTCGGCTTGGTGCTAGCCCATGAAGGCGACGCCGCGGGCGCCGCGGCCCAATACCGCGAGGAAATCCGCTGGCACAACGACAGCGTTGAAGCCCGAATCAATCTGGCCAACCTGCTCGGCACCAAGGGGGAAACCGGCGAAGCCCTGGCGCTATATGAGCAGGCGGTCAAGCTCCAACCGGACAACGCCATCACGCGCTACAACCTCGGCCGACTGTTGGCGGCCAATAATCGTCCCGCCGATGCCGTCACGAATTTGACCGCCGCGCTCCAGCAACGCCCCGATGTGGCGGAGATTCATTTTGAACTCGGCAATGCCCTCTCCCGCCTCGGACATGATGCGGACGCCTTGGTCCAATATGCCGAAGCCACGCGCCTCAAGCCCGTGCTCGTGGACGCCCACCTTAATTACGGAGTGGCGCTGGCCAGGATTGGACGTTATCCCGAAGCGGCCGCGGAGTTTCGTGAAACACTTCGGTTGCGCCCGCAAGATGCAATCGCGCAACACATGCTCGACGAGGCCTTGAGAGGAACACGCTAGGCACTTTGGCTAAAAAGCTGAAGTTGTTACGTTTTTGTAAATTTTTTCTTGTCAAGCAGCCCGGGGCGTGCTAAAAACAGCTTAATCACCACTTAGAAAACCAACGAGCTATCGCGCGAAGTTGAAGGATTCGATTCTATTCATCTGGGCGCGAGGTTCATGTTGGCCAGTTTGGGTGGTGGCATGAATCGCAGAGCCTGCTCACGAAGAAAACCCAAATTTGAGCGGTGTTAGCGGTGCCGCAAAAATTGGCGGAACTTTGGTGTTGGTGCGGAGGCGTCTGTGGCAGAAGAAAGCAACAGAAATAGTGAGTCAACCCATCGAATCAAGATCATCATGAATCCCATAACCTCATTGCATGTCACTCCTGACCCGGAGAACAGCTCCGGCATCAGAATCCACAAGCCGCGTTCAGCTTGGTGGCGAACTGCGGGCACAACGCTCTCGCTGGCGGTTTTGGCGCTTTGCATCACGAAAGCCAGCGCCGGCATCAACTGGACGGACGCCGATCTCGGCGGCCCCACCTCTGCGGGATATACAGTCACTAACAGCAACGGCACATTGGATATCTTTGGCGGCGGGGCTGACATCTGGGGTGGCACTTCCCAATGCCACTATTATTATGCCTGGGCCTCGGGAACGAACTGGGATGTAACGATGCAGGTCCAGAACCTGGCGGTGGTTGACACCACCTGGACCAAGTGTGAATTGATGGTTGATTGGGCCAATACCACCACCGGACCGCAAGGGAGTGACCCGTTCATTGCGGCCATGAACACTCCGCCCGCCGGGGACAACGAGTTCGGCGTGGACCAGTTTCGCACGGTCAGCGGTGGCAATGCCGACTGGAAACAGGCCGGCAACTCCCCGCGTCCGGTTTACCCGAACGTGTGGATGGGGATTCACCGTAGTAACAGCGTATTTACGGTTCGTTACAGCTATGACGGCACCCATTGGACGAATTACATCAGCATTGATACGTCATCGAGTTCGCTGGTTGGCCAGGATAATGGCACCACCTTTGGAACTCCGTGGCCCAATCTGGTGTGCGTGGGGGTGGCCGTAACCGCACACAACGATACCGGCGGTCTGGCCGACGCTACGGTTGCCGACTTGACGGCGAACTTCGCCGGGATTACGGCCCCGACCGTCGTGAACACGACCGTTCAGGTTTCGAATGTCACCGCCGTCGCCGGCAGCGAAGCGTCCTTCTCCTTTGCCACCACGAATAACTCAAGTCCCAACGTTGTCGTGCCCACTTATCAATGGTTTAAAAACGGCCAGCCCGTTACCAATGCGACCGGAGAGTCCTTCACGTGGCTGGCCCAAGCCGCTGACAATGGCGCACAGGTTTACTGCGTGGCCACCGTGCCCGCGCCCTACAATACCTCCGTCACCACCGTCACCAGTACCACCGGCACGTTGACGGTGAATACGACGGGCATTGTGGTGACCAACGGGCTGAAACGCGAGTTTTTCGCCGGCACCACCAGTCGCATCGCGGTTGAAGCCGGTAACTGTCCGCCTGCCACTTCGATCAATGTGCGGCCCAATTTTGATGACGCGGGTGGCTATGGCGACAATTATATCCAACGATTGAGCGGTTGGTTCATCCCGCCCACCAGCGACAACTATGTGTTCTTTGTCGCTTCCGACGATGATTCGGATATTTTCTTGAGCACCGACAGCACGGAGGCCAACAAGCTGATGATCTGCCAGGAAGTCGGGTATAGTGAACTTGATCAATGGCTCAATCCGGGCGGCAATGGTTCCACTGCCTCGCAGAAGCGTTCCGACCAGTTTGTTGATCCGGTGAGTGGCCTCTCGCCCTGGGCCAACGGCATTCCCTTGCTCGCCGGCCATAAATACTATCTGGAGGGTGTAATGCATCAAGGCGGCGGTGCCGACGACTTTAGCGTAACCTACCAGACCTTCACCCAGGTCACCAACGTCAACTGGGCCAACGTGTTTAACAACGGCACGAACAGCCTGTTGCAGGCCACTAATGGTAACATCGCCTACATCAGCTATCCGGACACCACGCCGACTTGGACCCTGCAACCGACCAATATCACGGTCACGGCCGGCACTGGTGGAGGTTTCGTCGCGGCGGCGGTGGACGGTGGTGAATTTGCCCCTAACTATCAATGGTATAGCAACAGCGTGCCGATCCCCGGAGCAACTCACTCCACGCTTTATTACGTGAACATGCCGGCCTCGGCGGGCGGCCAGCAGTATTTTTGCGTGGCTAGCGGCGTCATGCTCGGCCTTTCCGCCACCAGTTCCGTGGTGGCCATCAATATCTCCACGCCCGTCTTGGAGCATGGCTGGGCCAAGGTGGAATATTGGTATCCCGGTAGCTTGGCCGCGCTCGAAGCTGGCACGCTCGGTATTTCCACCAATGTCATCACCACGCCCAGATTTGAGCAGGCCACTGCGGGCAATACAGCCGGCAATAATTATGCCACTCGGATGACCACTTTGTTCTACCCGGCCACGACCGGCAATTATGACTTCTATATCAACGCCGATGACTCGGCCGATCTGTTTGTCAGCACAGACTCCACTCCTGCCAACAAGCACTTGGTGGCACAAGAAACCTCGTGGAGCAATCCTTGGGAGTGGGAACAGGACGCGGGAAACAACTTGGTGGTTGCCCAGAAGCAATCGCCAACCTTTTCCCCCGATAGTGGCGTAACCACCCCCTGGTCCGCGGGTATTCCCATGGTTGCCGGCCAGGCCTACTATATCGAACTGGATCATCAGGACACCGGTGGCGGCAACAATTCCGAAGCGACCTTCGAGCTGCATGGGCAGCCGGCGCCAGTCAATGGCACTTACAGTGCGCTGACGGGAAATCTGATTGCCATCGATGTGCCGAAATCCTTTAATCTGGGGTTCACGGCTGAACCCACCAATACGATCGTTCCTCTTTACGGCGTCGCCAGCTTCACGGTCGCGGCGGTCACCGACTCCAAAATTGCGGTCGGCACCACGGGCGACCCGCGGCCTTTGTGGAACAATACCATTAATTATCAATGGTTAAAAAACGGCACTCCAATCACCGGTGCCAATGGCCAAACGTATTCTTTCGGCCCAGTCACTCCGGCAGATTTTAGCAGTGTATTCACCTGCCAGATCAGGTCTCTGGGTTTGGTGGATAGTCTGGGGAACGATATTTGGAGCAACAGCGTTGCCGCATCGCTTACCGCGGTGACTGGTGGCTCAGTGCTGGAAACCGGCTATGCGTTCCACCGGTATTGGGGTGGCAACCCCGGACGGACTACCATCGAGGCTAATGCGGCTGGCGCGCCAGATTGGGAAATGTCTTCGCCGGCGTTTGATCTTGATATTACCGGCACGGAAGTGGCCGACAACTTCTGCGATGATTTGCTCGGCTCCTTTGTGCCGGCGACCACGGGTAATTATGTGTTCTTCTGCAATTCGGACGATGACGCCGATGTGTACTTGAGCACGGACAACACGTTTGCCAATAGTCAGTTGATTGCCCAGCAAACGTCTTATGGCACCGGTGCGTTGCAATGGAGCAGCACAGGCAACGGAACTGCCACCCAGGTGCGCTCCGACACGTTCGTTAATTCGGTCGGGGCTACTCCCTTCGCCAACGGTATCCCGTTGGTCGCCGGCCAGCAATACGCCATCCGCATCGTCCACCATCAAGGCGGCGGCGGTAGCTATAGCTGTGTGACGGCGAAATTGATCACTGATCCCGACCCGGTGGATGACACTCCGAGCGACATCCGCGGGAGCCTGTTGCAGACCTACGTGCCTCCTTGCACGTATGTGACCATCACCAACCAGCCGACCAGCCTCACGGTGAACAATTATGCCAGCGCGTCGTTCAGCGTCACCGCGGGCACCGATTCCACCCTCCCCATCGGGCCGGAAAATGATTGGCGGAATTCATTCAATAATTTTCTGGCCTATCAATGGTTTAAGAATGGCGTGGCCATTGCCGGCGCCAACTCGGCGACGTATTCCATGCCGGCGGTCTTGCCCAGCGATAACAATGACCAGATCGTCTGCAAAGTGCGGGCCTTGGGTTATGGCGATAACACTGGCAAGCCCATTTGGGCCGCCAGCCAGGCGGCGCTGCTCACGGTCATCACCAACGCGCCGCACCTGAGTTATGCGGCTTATTATGCAGACACCAATTATGTGAGTTTCGGCCTTGCGGGCACGAACTACATCATTGTCGCCTTCTCCGCTCCGATGGATCCAGTCCTGTTGGGCCAGGCCAGCACCTATACCTTGCCTGCTGGCTTAACCATCCTCAGTGTCTTGGTGAATACCAATGACTACAAGAGCGTGGCCCTGGCCGTATCGGGAACCATCACCTTGCCGATCAACGTCCAAGTCAGTCCGTTGTTGGCCGGCGCGGGCGGCGGACTGCCGGTGGGCAACACCTCTGTTGGCCTTAGCTCGGCGGAACTGATGGATACTGACATTGGCATTGCCGGGACTGATCCGGCCATTCCGGGCATGATGTTTGTGGATGGTTCGAATGCCTACACCATCCTGACTGAAGGCAGCGACATCTGGGGCAACGCCGACGGGTTCAACTTTGCCTATGAATCGAAGACCAACGACTTCGACGTCGTCGTCCGCCAGAAAGATATCAAGCACACCTCCAACTGGGCCAAGGGCGGGCTGATGGTGCGCGAGACACTCGATGCCGATAGCCGAAACTGGAACATTATCAATGACCCGGCGTCATCGGATGGCATTGACGCGCCGGACAATAGTGGCTACGGAGCCAATGCGGTCGAATGCAACGCGCGCATCACCACGGCTGGCGCCAGTGCCGGCTGGGACTTCAACACCCGCCCGGTGCCGGCTTACCCGAATGCCTGGGTGCGCCTCAAACGCACAGGCAATCTCCTGTCGGCCTTCTACTCGACCAACGGGACGAGTTGGACCCTGCAGGCAACTAATGACCCGACTCAAGTTGGCCAAATGACGGCCTTGCCGGCGGTCGTTTACGTCGGTCTCTGCACCACGGCTCATAATAATGATGCGGTGGGCACCCCCACGGATCAGTTGGTGTATGTGAACACCGTGGATTACGACAACTATAACTCGAGCTATGTTGCTACGGCGCCCGCGGTGCCCGTCTTGGCCGCCACCGTGGCTGGCAATCAAATCACCGTGACCTGGACGCCAAACGTGGGCAGACTGCTGGCCAGTCCTTCGCTCACCGGGGCCGGCGCGAACTGGCAGCAAGTCGGCACCGGCGGGTCCGCGACCCTCACCGTGACCGGCAATGCCATGTTCTTCCGGGTGGTTAACCCATAGGTTAAAACCAGCCTGATCCAGAGAGAGCCGCGGCCATGTCCGCGGCTCTCTTTTTTTACGTCCATCCTCGCTTAGCTTTCAGAGCACTCGTGACTTCATCCCGTATGTGAAGGGGGACGCCCTTTTGGGCGCGGACGCGACGGTTGGATTTGATTTTCCTGGGCGGATGGTTCAGGTTTAGAGGCATCCATGCATGAGGTGGCCATTATGAGCGAGGCGTTGCGGATGGCGGAGGATGCCGCCCGAGCCGCGGGCGCCGTTCGCATCATAAAATTGAAATTGCGGATCGGTTCCTTGAGCGGCGTGGTGGCCGAGTCCATGCAGTTTGCGTTTGAGGTGGTTGCCGCGGGCACGCTGGCGCAGGGCGCGGTGCTGGAGATTGAGTCGGTGACGGCGGCGTGCTGGTGCGCCACCTGCCAGGCGGAATTTGAATGCGTGGATTTTTTCAACGAATGTCCCCGCTGCCACCATCCCGGCGGCGAACTGCGGCGTGGACAGGAACTGGATCTCGCCGCGGTGGAATTGGAACAATAATATGTGCAAAGAATGCGGCTGCGGCCTCGGCGGTGGCGACGTGCAAATCGGCGGCCACCCGCACGAGCATGAACCTGAGCAAGCACCTCACCACGACCATGGTCATGGCCATCATCATGCGCCTGAGCACGGGCACGAACACGACCATGCTCACGGGCACCAGACCGTAACGCTCAACCGTTCGCTGATGGAAAAAAATGATCGGCTGGCGGAGCGGAATCGGGGTTTCTTTCAGGCCAAGAAGCTGCTCGTGCTGAACGTGGTTTCCTCGCCCGGCTCAGGCAAGACCACCTTTATCCGTGAAACCGCGGCCCGCCTGGGGCGGAAGCTGCGGGTGGGGGTGATCGTGGGCGACCTCGCCACGGATAACGACGCCGCGCGGCTCCGCACGGCCGGCATACCGGTGGTGCAAATCACCACCGGCACCGTCTGCCATCTGGACGCGGAAATGGTGGCCAAGGCGGCGGCGCAGTTGGATTTGGACAAGCTGGACGTGCTGGTGATCGAGAATGTGGGCAACCTGGTGTGTCCGGCGGATTATGATTTGGGTGAGGATTTGCGGGTGGTGCTGCTCTCCACGACCGAGGGCGAGGACAAGCCGCTGAAATATCCGCCCATGTTCCATTCGGCGCATGTGGCCGTGGTGACCAAGAGCGATCTGGCGGCTCCCGCCGGGTTTAATCGCGAGCTGGCCCTGGGCAATTTGCATCGGGTGAGCCATCACGCGGAGGTCTTCGAGCTCTCGGCCAAGACGGGCGAGGGGATGGAGCCGTGGCTGGATTTCCTGGTGGCCCGACGGGCCGCGGCAAACGGAAAAGCATGAGGGACCCGGGCTGGGCGTGAGGTGGATCGGGTGGGGGCGAATCCCCCAAAATCTTGCGGGGACGAATTGCCGGATGATAAAAAAAGCGCGGACGGCTTTCGCCATCCGCGCTTTTGAAGTCTTGTGCGAAGCTTACTTTTGCTCCGTGGGCGTTTTTTGCTCCGCGGCCATTTCTTTGTCGCGATCTTCCATCGCGGCTTTGCGCGAGAGGCGCACGCGGCCCTTTTCATCCACGCCGAGGCATTTCACCGTGATGTCGTCGCCGACTTTCACGATGTCCTCGGTCTTCTTCACGCGGAAGTTGGCGAGTTCGCTGATGTGGACCAAGCCGTCCTTGCCGGGCAGGAATTCCACGAAGGCGCCGAATTCCTTGACGGTGACGACCTTGCCGCGGTAGATCTTGCCGATCTCCGCTTCCGCGGTCATGCCGGAGATGGCGTCCACGGCGATCTTCATGCCGTCAGCCGACACTGAGAAGATGTTGACCGTGCCATCGTCTTCGATGTCGATTTCGCAGCCGGATTCCTCGACGAGCCGTTTGATGTTCTTGCCGCCGGGCCCGATGATGGCCCCGATCTTCTCGGGGTTGACCTTGAGGGTGGTGATGCGCGGGGCGTAGGGGCTGATGTCCTTGCGCGGGGCGGCGATGGTTTTGGCCATTTCGCCCAGGATGAAGAGGCGCGCGACGCGGGCTTTTTCAATCGCCTCGGCCATGATTTCATGCGGCAGGCCTTTGAGCTTGAGGTCCAATTGGAAGCCGGTGATGCCCTTTTCGGTGCCGGCGATCTTGCAATCCATGTCGCAATACGCGTCTTCCCAGCCGATGATATCGGTGAGCAATTGGTACTTGTTGATTTTGTGGTCGGCGAACTCGGTGCAGATGCCGACGCTGATGCCGGCGACGGGCCGGATCATGGGCACGCCGGCATCCATGAGGGCCAGGGTGCCGCCGCAGACGGAGGCCATGGAGGTGGAACCGTTGGATTCCATGATCTCGCTGGTCACGCGCACGGAGTAGGGGTAATCCTTCAGCGGGATCATCGGCTCAATGCTGCGCTCGGCGAGCGCGCCGTGGCCGATTTCGCGGCGGCCGGGACCGCTGATGCGGCCGGTTTCACCGACGGAAAAGTTCGGGAAGTTATAATGCAGCAGGAAGCGCTTGGTGCTTTCGCCGCCGGTGTAGGAATCGAATTCCTGGGTGTCGTCGCCCGTGCCGAGCGTGGCGAGGGTGATGGCCTGGGTTTCGCCGCGGCAGAAGATGGCCGAGCCGTGCGCGCGCGGGAGCACGCCCACTTCGCTGGAGAGCGGACGAACCTGTTCAAAATTACGGCCGTCGAGCCGCTTGCCACTTTCGAGGATCAGCTTGCGCACGGCTTCCTTCTGGATGTAATAGAAAGCGTCGTTGATGACGAAGTCGGTCACCTTTTCGGCGCCGAATTTCGCGACGAGCTTGGCGCCCACTTCGTCCTTGATGGCGTTGACGGCGCCTTCGCGGGCGAGCTTGCCGGGCGTGAGGAGGGCGGGCACAAAACGGTCACCCGCGAGGGCCTTGGCTTCCTTCAGGATTTCCTCCGGAACGACGTTCAGGGTGATTTGGCGCTTGGCCTTGCCGGCCTTGGCGGCCAGTTCTTTTTGGGCGGCGATGAGCGGTTGGATGGCTTCCTGCGCGTATTTCAGCGCGGCATTGAAATCGGCTTCGGTGATTTCCTTGGCCGAACCCTCGAACATGACGACGTCGTGTTCGTTGCCCACGTAAACGAGGTCCAGATCGCTCTCGGCCTGTTCGACGTGGGTGGGGTTGGCGATGAACTTGCCATTGAGGCGGCCCACGCGCACGGCGCCCAGCGGACCGGCCCAGGGAATATCGCTGACCATCAGGGCGGCGCTGGCGCCCACAATGCTCAGAATATCGGGCTCGTTTTCGCCATCCGCGCTCAGCAGGATGGTCTGCACTTGCACTTCATTGTACCAACCTTTGGGGAAGAGGGGACGAATCGGACGGTCGGTCAACCGGCAGGTGAGGATTTCCTTTTCGGTGGGCCGGCCCTCGCGCTTGAAGTAGCCACCGGGGAACTTGCCCGCGGCGGCGGCTTTTTCGCGATAATCGACGGTCAGCGGAAAGAAATCCTGGCCTTCCTTGGCCTTGGTGGCGGCCACGGCGGCCACGATGACAATGGTCTCGCCCAGTTGAACGGTGACGGCGCCGTCGGCCTGCTTGGCCAGCTTGCCGGTTTCAATGGTAATCTGTTTGTCGCCAATGGCGGCGGTTATCTTGTGTGACATATATGATGTTCTACCGTCACCCCCCGAGGAACTTCAGTGAACCCCGATGCAGGGTCTCGGAGCTGAATGAAATTTCCCGAAGGTGGCGGATCATGGGTACGCGAATCTGTTGGTTGAAGGAACCGGAATGTTCGCGCGGACCGCCCGATTCCCAAAACGAATGGCGGGCTCGAAGCATGGCTGCCCGCCCTTCGCCAAAATTTTAGTGGCGCAGCTTAAGTTTCTTGGTCAGCGTCTGGTAGCGGCTCAGATCCGTGTTTTGCAGGTAATCCAGCAACCGGCGGCGTTGGCCGACCATCATCAGCAGCCCCCGGCGGGAACTGTGGTCCTTGTTGTTGCTCTGCAAATGCTCGGTCAAATGGTTGATCCGTTGCGTGAGCAAGGCGACCTGCACGTCCGCTGAACCGGTATCTTTCGCGTGCGTCTTAAACTGTTCAATCGTCTTCGTCTTAGCTTCCATAAATAAATGAGTTCGCGAGGATAAAGAAATAAAATCTTGGTGTAAAGCGAATAAACCGGCAAATTTTGGCCCGGTCCGCCACCCCGCCGGAAACAGCCGGTTCTG
>CAYTJG010000044.1:0-8481 GCA_964437865.1 uncultured Bifidobacteriaceae bacterium
CCACGTCCGGGTTCCACTTGTTGTTGTACTCAAACACCCAGCCGCTGGGTTCCACCTTGGCTGGGTTCTTGTGAATCCAGTCACCGGCGAAGCGGATTTCGCGGTCCATCAACCATTCGGCGGCCCTTTTGAGGGCCGGATGATCGGCCGGCACGCCGGATTCCCGCAGGCAGATCGTCACAATGGCCGTGTCCCAGACGGGCGAGAAGCAAGGCTCTATGCGCACGTCATCGGCGGTTTCGTGTTCCAGCCGCTTGAGTTCGCGTTCCGCGCGCACCACTTCCGGGTGATTGTCCGGGTAGCCGAGCGCCTTGAGCGCCATGAGGGAGTTAAGCATGGCCGGGAAGATGGCGGCCAAGCCGTCGCTGCCCTCGAACCGCTCGAGCATCCATTGCGTGCATTTCTTGAGGGCCAGCTTGCGGAATGGATGGATGCGGTGCTCGGCAAACCATTCCGCGAGCTTGTGCAGGCGGTCGAGCCAGAGGAAGAAGTTGCGGAGGGAGATCCGCTCGGGGTCCGGCGCCAGGGCCAAGTCACGTTCGTGGATGCCGTCGGGATAAAGTTCATCCAGGTTGACCTTGACGGGGTGGGTGGGTTTGAAATGGTTGAGGATGGCCAGGGGCACAAGCATGCCGCGGGACCAGTTGCTCATGTCCCAGAAATTCACGTGGAACCATTTGCCGATGAGGAGCACCTCGCAGGGGACGGTGGGCACGTATTCCCACGAATACAATCCCAGCAAGGCCAGGTAGAGTTTGGAAAACGTGTTCATGCGCGGTACGCCGCCGAAGTTCAGCGCCACCTCCCGGGCCTTCAGCATGCGCCGATCCTTCACGGAAACGCCGGCCAGCTTGAGCGCCAGATACGCCTTGATGGTGGCATTTACTTCCGAGGGACCGCCATGGTAGATGTTCCAACCGCCGTCGGGCAGTTGCATGGAAAAGAGATGGTTGACCGCCTTGCGTTCCCATTCCCGATCCACTTTCCCGTTCCAGTGGTGATAAGCCACGGTATCGGAAACCAGTGTGGAATCCACCATCAATTCACCCACCCAGAAGCCGTCGGGTTTCTGTTCCGACAACAAGAAACCTTGCGACCGCTGAAGAGCGGCCTGGACCCGGGCAGAGAATTCATCTGTGGCAGTCGGGGGCGGCACCAGGGCCGGTTTTTCCCGCACATTACTATCAGTCAACACGCGCATACTCTGCGTTTTTACGCAAAATCTGTAAAGTTTTTACTGATCGCCGCCGGGGGTGGCCGGCCTCCGGATTCGGGTGGCCGAAGCCACCATAGATGAACCCGGATCGTCATCATTTTAGCGGTCGAGCCACGTTGCGTGCGGCGACGGGGCGGCGCGGTCCAAAACGCTGGCGGCCAGAGACCGGGTCGCGGTTCACTCCGTGGTTGAGGCCCTGGCCGAAAACTCCAGGGCGGCGGTCACCGCGGCGGTGAGGGCCTGCACGCGGACGGCCAGGGGAAAGTCCGAGGGGGCTTCGAGCGTGTAGCCCTGGCGGGATTTGTGGGTGATCTGGTAAAACGCCTCGGGCCAGTCGAATCGCCGCTGCGGGACCACGATCGGTTGGATGATGCCGCCGTGAGCCGGCCGGTCCTCGATGGTTTCGGACAGGTCGATCGGGCAAACGGGCCGGACCGCGGCGATCATGGCCTCGGCCAGCGACCGCCGCTGGTCCGGGTTTTGTTCGTAGAGGTAGAAGCCATGTGACTCCCAATCCTCGTGCAGGCAGAAGTAGAGGTCGAACGCCGGCTGCTTTTCGAGCCAGGCGATGTGCTGGCGCGTCTCGGCGGATTTGGGTTGGAGGTAATCGCGGTTCAGGTCGATGCCGTCGGCATTGGTACGCTGGTTGCGGGTGAAGCCGAGCGGGTTCAGGCACGGCAGCAACAGCACTTCCACGTTGTCCGGCCAGCGGTTCTGCTGAATGAGGTTGAGCGCGGCCAGGGGGCTGGCGGGTTCATCGCCGTGGATGCCGGCGGAAATGTGCACGAGCCGGCGCCCGGCGGCCTGGCGGGCCGGCCGGCGCAGGGCCAGCCATTTGAAATCGTGATCGGAATGAAAAACCTCCGACGTCCAGCCGCCGGCCGGGGCGGCGGTTTCGATTTCGTGCAGGACGGCGCGAATATCGATGGTTTCACCGAAATAGCCGCCGTGATTTTTGCCGAGTTTTGGCACGCGGAGAATCTCCCGCAAAGTTGCGCCGGTGCAAGGAAATTTTTTGTGTGAAGCTGGCGCGGGCGGCGGAGTTATGGCGCGGTGTTTGATGTCTCTTTTGGCGGCGGTGGCAGAACGTGCGAAACTGTTTGGGTTTTGGGATGTTCAATGGAGTGGAGCGGTGGTGGCGGACAATACGTGAACGATGAAAGTGATTATTATAAACCCGTCCGTCGCTGGTTCACGCCGCTTGGATAAGGATAAATGCGAAACAATGAAAATGACCAGAGCGCCCAATTGGGCGGGATTCACATTGGTGGAGATCATGATCGTCGTGGCCATCATCGGCCTGTTGGCGGCGATTGCGATTCCGAACTTTGTGACGGCCCGCGCTAACGCCCAAGCCAAAGCCTGCATCAATAACCTCAGGCAAATCGATGGTGCGGCCAATGAGTTTGCACTGGAACAAAACAAGAAAACCGGCGATACCATCAACTTTCCCACGGATCTGCTGCCGTACATCAAGTTGAACGCCTCGAGCAGTCTGCCGCCTTGTCCCGCGGGCGGCACCTACAGCGATCCCCAGGTGGGGGCTCAGCCGCTCTGTTCGCTGGCCAACACGGTGACGCCGGGACACGTGCTGCCGTAGTGGGGCGCAGCCTGAATAGAAACTGAAATTGGGTTTGTGCAATTTCCCGCCGCCTTTTATGGAAGGCGACGGGAAACCTTTTGGCCCGGTCCGCGGCCGTCCCGGCCGCTGGGACGTGCGGGCGTTGCGGCCGCTGCACAATGGAGCGAGACGTGGAGACCGTAAGCCAGGAACGAGATGAAAATGACTAATTGCCCGGCGTCGGCCAGATTGACTTAAGCTTGTTAACGAACAGGGATTTAAGCACCGTAGAGGCCCCTTGACTCGTTATCGACAAAAGATTGTTCGTGGGGGAGTAGGGGGTTGAACCCATCGGCATGTAAAGCTGCCCCGTATTTCCAAATATTTCCACTGACTGACGATCGGTGATCATTTCCAGCGTAACGGTGCCATTCACCGGCGCCAACGGTTGCGTGTCTCCATTGCAGCTTATTTGTTGGGCGGAGGGAGAATAAGCAACGTACACCCCGCACAAATTGAAGGTGATTGTTTGCGCGGACCCGGGGGTAAACTGCGCTTGCACGTCAAATAGCTGGCCCCGAATTCCGGCCAGGGGATTCTGTCCTGGATTCAGCGTTAAATTGGTCCAGGCATAGGTATTGGCGACGGCGTTGGTGAGTTCCGCGATCGGCAACGCACAAAGCCGGACGCCGGCGGGCAAGGTTCGCAGCGTGAGCTCGGTCGGGAAGAACAGCATCTGGTTGTACGGCATGCCGGGCATGGCAATTTGAGCCCAACCGATGCGGACGCGGCGATGATCGCCCGGCGGCATCTCGGTATACGTTTGAGCGGCGTAAAACCCCGATCCCTGGTTGCCGGGCAGTTTGGCGGTTGCGGGGGTGAACGTCACCCCATTGAACTGGCCCAGCATATAGCCACTGCTGCCATCGGATAACACCCATTGCAGGTTGTTGGTATTCCCATCCACCGGCAGTTGGTAGAAGTCGGGGCATTCATAGAATCCCAACGTCTTGCTGCGATAGGTCCATTGACGGAGATTGGGCGAAGAGTAAAAACTGATGCCTTGCCCGCCGGTTTCATCATACACCGCCATCACCCAATAATTCGACGGGGCATACCATAGAATATGCGGGTCACGACCGTTGTTGACGACGGCCGGATTGCTGGCGGAATCGGTGAACGTGAACCCGCCATCATTGCTGTAGGCAATACATTCGCTGCGGGCGGTGCTGTTGAAGGAAGCAACGATCACGTCGTTGGTTCCGGTTTGGAATCCGCCGGTATTCGCCCAATCAATGGCGGCGCTGCCGGACCAAACGTAATCCCCGTAGGTATGGGGATAAATTGCGTCGGGCAACTCTTGCCAATGCACCAGGTCAGTGCCGCAGGCGTGTCCCCAATTACGCTGGGCCCCATCCACCGCATAGGCAAAGCTCACCCCATAAGGATTGTGCTGATAATAGAGGTGATACTTGCCGTGGTAATAAACCAGGCCATTCACGTCATTGAAGACGCCGCGCCGGCAGGAATAATGTAGCTGTGGACGCAAAGTTTCCTGATACAAATTGGTTGCCCCCACAATTCCGTTGCTCTGCACCGCCGAAATCAAACCGGTCGAGCCCGGCGACAAGCCGTTCACGGTCAGCGTGGCGGTTTGGCCCTGATACGGGGTTAGATCGACAAAAGCCCACCAATCCGGTACACCCTCCGCCAGTTCGATGTCAAAATCCTGAACGGTCTTCCCGCCCACCATGATGCTGAACCGACGCATCGTCGCGCCATTTTTTACCGGTAGATTAAGCAGGTTATTGGTCACCACGATTTGGCGATTCAAAGCCGGTGGTGACGGCGGGGGATTGTCACTCATCACAATCTGATCAACCAGGATATGGCCCCAGGAACCGGTGACCGTATCCAGCATCTGCAGCCTGGCCGCTTGTCCCAGCCAGGCGCTGACGTCCCATTCGGCTGGACTCAGCGCATCGCTGTTTGAACCGGTGGTCGTGCACACCACGGAATTGCTTACCAGCAGATTCATGCATTCCTGCCCGGGAAAGTTCCCGCCCCCGACGAGAAAGCGGATATATCTTCCCGTGATCGTGAAGGGGGGAGACGTCAGTGTGCCGGTGGATAAGTCCGCGTTGGAACTGGAGTTACACAGCCCCAAGCCCACAAAACCCGTCACGGGCCCTTCGTTGGGCAGCGCGCCGGGTGCCGGTCCCAAGCCAAAGGCGGTGCCGGTGGTCACCCAACCGGGGCCGTAAGTCGCGCCCTCAAAATCCGCGATCATGGTGTCGGCCGAGGGGGTGGCGGGAAGTTGCAAACCGGCAACGGCGCGATAGAATCGTTGTGCCGCCGGCACATTCGACTCGACAAAATCTGCGGCGCCGGTGGTTGGCGACGTCAGGGTGCCAATGTTGGTCCACGTGCCAGTCACCGCTCCCGCACCCTGCATGGTAAAGGAATTGCTGGGCGAACCGGCCAGGCGCAGGATTGAATTGCCGTTCAGCCGCTCCTTCAACTGCAACGTCGAAATTGAGTTGCCCACCGCATCCGCCCACGTCATGCCAAATCGGATCTCGTCATGAGCCACCGCCCGGTTGTTCAAATACGTGCCAAGACAGATGGCATCAAAGGACAGATCCGCCGCATTTGAAACCGTCAAGGTGGGGGTCGTCGGCTCAGTCGTGGACGTCGGGTTGCGATAGACGAATACGTCGTCATTGCCCGCCTTGTAGTCGATGCGCACGACATAGAAGTTTACGTTCGTGTTGCCTGGGCCCAAGTCCCAAAAAGTGGAACTTCCTCCCGCCGGCACTTCCGCGCGCAGATGAACGTCATTGTCGCCCGTATCATTGCCAATGCCGCCGATTCTTCCGGCATCGCCCAAGTTACCGCGATGCAGTTCAAACTCGTAGAAGCTACTGGTGCCATTCGGCGCCTGCAGAAAGCTGAAGTAAAGCGTCTTGCCGTCGGCCCCGATGTTTCCATTGGCGTCGAGATAGCCGTGCGCGGCAAAATTCCCGCTGGCTGTGCAATCCAGCCAGCGACCACTTTGGCTGGCGATGGGTTGAAACGTTGAGTTGCCGGCAGAGTGGCTGTCGTAACCTGCCGGCCCGTTGCTGCCCACGCGCAGGTTTCCAGTTTGAATGGTGCCTGAATATCCGCGCGGGTTTGTCCATGCCCCGCTCCACCCTGTGCCGCCATTTTGGTCTGAGAGATTGCCCCCGTTGGCCTCGGGGGGGTAATCAAAACCGTCATAAGCCAGAATCCCGCCAAGGTCGGCGCAGACCGACACGACCGATGACGTGATCGCACCGTAGAGGTTGCTGGCCACCAAAACATACTGTCCGGCGCTAAAATCATCCGCATCTTCCATTGCAAGGCTGGAATTCGTTGCGCCGGCAAGCGCGGTGCCATCTTTAAACCATTGTAGCGAAACAGGTTGAGCTCCGCCAACGTTCGCGGTGACCACCAGGTTGCTCCCTGGCCCAACGGTCAGGGTCTGCTCCGGAATGGAAACGCCGATGCCCTGGATGGCCAGACTGGCGACTGAGCTCGTAGCCACACCCAGCGCATTGGAAACGACAACGAAATAATCATCGGCCGCAGCCAGCGGCAAATTGGGGAGGGTTAAAATGGAGTTGGTCATTCCCGGCAAGGGATTGGTCCCGCGGTACCATTGATAATCGATGGGTTGGCTGCTTCGCGCCAAGGCCGTAAACACGGCGGTTTGTCCGAGATACAGGTTTTGATTCGTCGGCTGCACGGTAATCGTGGGCGGTCCGCCGATGACATCGGACCACGCCAGACCCATCCGGATTTCATCCTGCGCCAGGGTGCAACCGTTGAGATAGGCGGCGATGGAGATGCCATTGAACGACATGTCGCCGGCGCCAATCACCGCCAAAGTGGGCGTATCCGGTTCGGCGTTGGCAGCCGGATTCCGATAGACATACACATTGTCGTTGCCATTCAGGTAGTCAATCCGGACCACGTAAAAATCAATCTTGGTGTCGCCAGGGCCAATTTGAAAAAAGGTCGAGGTTCCGCCTGCCGGAACTTCGCTGCGAAAATTGACGTTTCCCCCGCCGATGATGTCATTGCCCACCCCCGCCAGGCGACCCGGATCGTTCAAGTTGTCGCGGTGGAACTGGAACTCATAAAAATTGTTGTTGGCGACGCCCGGCTGCTGCAGGAAGCTGATATATAAAGTGGTATGGTTGGCCCCGACGCGGCCGTTGGCATCGATCAGGCCATGGGCGCCAAAGGGTCCGTTGAGCGAGCAATCCAACTGGCGACCATAACTATTGCCGTTGGCCACGAATACGGAATTGCCGGTGGAACGAGCATCATAACCGTCCGGCGCGTTGCCGCCGCCGCTCAAGCTGCCAGCGTTGACGGTCACTCCCCCGGTGCCACCGACATCCACCCAGCCACCGTTCCAACCTGTGCCGCCATTCAACCCCGCCAGATTTGCTCCCGCAGAATAGTCAAATCCTTCGTACAGCAACAATTGGGCAACCGCCGATGATGGCCCAAGCATACTCAGACCCAGGGTCAGCAGCACCGTAAATTTCATGAACGTACTTTGATTCATTTGCGATTCTTGTCAATATAATGAGAAGTTGCCGGAGTGGTTCCTCCGGCAACTTCCTTGTTTCCCCACGCCCCCATCTTATGAGTGACCCAAAACACCCTTCAGATGTGGCCGTGCTTTAAGCGGATTATTCCAGTATTCAGCCACGCTTGTGATTTTACGGCGTCCTCAACCGGAAGAACTGCGCCGGCGTCCCGGTGCCAATGGGTACCGCGTTTGAGAAATTTCCACTGCCGTCGAAGCTTCCCGAGGTATTCGTAATCCACAGTGCGATCGGCGTCGTCAGATTAGTGGAGGCAAGCCAAGTGTAATGAGCACCTGCGTTTCCACCGCTTCCCGTCAGAATCAGGTTTCCGTCTGCCACCACGGGTTTACTGACAACTGGCAGGGCTTTTAACGCAATGCTCAACGAACCTGGGCCGGTGATGAATTCGGGGAGGTCGCTGGTATTGTAAACCCCGACGGAAAGAGCCACCCCGTTGGTATGGCAGCCGCCCACCACATAGGTGCCGCTGAAGTTCAAATTCAGCGAGGCGCCATCGGCCAGGCGAAACGTGCCCGGGCTGCTGCCGGTCACATCCAACTGCAAGGTGGTGCCAGTATTGACCGTCGTATCACCTGTGTAGCTGTTTGCCCCGGAGAGTTCCAGCGTGCCGCCACCGGCCACGGCCAAGCCGCCATTGCCCGAGAGCACACCCGAGAGCGTGATGGTGTTGCCCGCTGGGTTGAAAGTGACGGGGCCATTGGAACCCGTCAGGGTCAGGTTCAACGACGACGACCAGCTCGTTTCCGCCCCCACCGTCCCGCCGCCCAGGTCGACGGCATAATTGCCGCTGGTGGTGGTGATGCCATTCGCGCCAATATAGATGCTCCCACCGCTGAGCGAGTAAACCCCTTGGCCATCCCCCCAACCGACCCACAGGTTGTTAACATTGGTAACCACGCCGCTGACCTGGTTTACCAATCCCGTGATCAACACCCCGTTGCCCAGGCCGATCCCCAAAGTGTTTCCGCTCATGTCCAACAGGCCACCGTTCATGTTGTAGGCCGACCGGGTGGCGCTGTTGCCCGTGGCGCCCAGCCAAATCGTCCCGTTGTTGGCCG
>CAYTJG010000044.1:8581-28066 GCA_964437865.1 uncultured Bifidobacteriaceae bacterium
GCGTGCCGCCACCGGCCACGGTCAAGCCGCCATTGCCCGAGAGCACACCCGAGAGTGTGATGGTATTGCCCGCTGGGTTGAAAGTGACGGCACCGTTGACGCCCGTCAGGTTCATGTTCAATGACGATGCCCAACTCGCTTCAGCCCCCACCGTCCCGCCGCCCAGGTTGATGGCATATCTGCTGTTGCCACCATCCGTGAAGATGCCGCCGCCCTGAATGTAGATGCTCCCGCCGCTGAGCGTGTAGCTACCCAAGCCATTCCCCCCCGATGTAACCGGAAGACGGAGTTCCTGTGCGTTGGTAATAACGCCACTGACCTGATACACCGCCCCGGTCATGAACGTGGAACCCCAACCGACCAGAAGATTGTTGCCACTCAAGTCCAACAGTCCGCCGTTCATGTGATATTCCGCCCGCGTGCGGGTGTCGCCCGTCGCGCCGAGAAGCATATCTCTGCCCCCATTGAGGATAAAGGTGCCGCCATTCTGGACCACCGTCCCGCTCCCGCCATCACGGCCAATCACGAAGGTGTCACCAAAGCGGCCGGTGACATCGAGCACCGCCCCGGGCTGGATGACCAGCGTGCCGTGGCAGCCGTTGACAGCTTCGTTAGCACCCACATAGAAAGCATCACCAGTCCCGTTGAGCGTGGTGTTTCCTGTGATGATGGTGGCACTGCCCGTGAGCCCATCAATACTCATGCACTCGATTGTGTTGGTGCCCCCAAAGGTCAGTGTGCCGGCATCAGTCGTGGTCAAAAGGCTCCCGTCGGTGATGTCACCGCCAAGGGTGAGACTGGCGTTGGTCGGGGTGTCTATGGTTTCAATGGCGGTCCAGGCCATATTAAAATTGACGGTCTGGGTGACTGGCGTGGCCGGATTCCCGTTGAATCCGATGTTGCCGCCCAAGGTGATGGCGTTGCCGCCCAGCACAAAGGCTCCAGCGGCGGAATCGAACGTGATACCGGTCGCCGTGAAGCTCGAAAGGTCGTTGCTGTTCACCAAACGTGTGCTGCCCGCAAAAGTCAATGGTGCCGGAGAAACCAAAGGAACATTCCAGTTGCCGCTGGCGCTCCAATTATTGTCTCCACCGCCACCCGTCCAAGTTGCGGCTGCGCCACCAATAACATTGGTATAAGTCATCGAGGCGGTGGCCGTATTATTGTCCCAGCTGAGACTATAACCGTTATACGGTGCGTCACCCGGACCACCTGGGTAATCCGGGCTTCCTTGGTCGGTCCAGTCGTAACAAGCGTTCACGGCGGCCAAGTTGGTTGAACCATTGAAAGCAATGTTACCACCTTCACCATTCGGATCATCGTTATCTATCCCATAAGCGAGAACCGTATATTGACCGGCCGGCAAATAGATCGGCGTGGACAGCGGTTCAAAAGCAAACTCGTTGATCAAATTGGCGGCTGGTCCGGCAGGAATCGTCACCGAGGCCAGGGGGGTTGTATTGTTGAAAAGCGTTACCGCATGTGAAGCGGCCAGCGAGTGACCTTGATAGTCAAAGAAACCAAGCTGAAAAACCTCAATGCCAGCACCACTGACGGAAAAAATATGCCCCATGTTCAAGTTGTTATCAAATTGGTCGTCAGTGGTGTTGACATTTGCGGTATAAGCCACGGTCTGGGCGCTGGCAGACGCCGCCAAGGTTAACGCCGCGCCGCAGGCCAGCAGACCCGGGGCGAGTGAGACGATGATTCTTCGGCCGGCACGGCGAAGCACCGCCGGGGCAGGAAATGTATTTTTGAAATTCATAGGGGTAATGCGTCGGGGTTAAGATTTAGTGAGGTGAGTTGGCAACACGCTTTTATATGTTTTCGGCTTTCATGGAGTTGGTTGTTTGGTATTCAGTGGGGATATTTGCGGGCAAGATCGCTCATTATTAGACGCAGGGGTTCCCCTTGTCGAAACAGCAGCAGACAACTGCTGCATGCGCTGGATTTCACATTTGAACTCATTGGGGGCACACTCAAAGTTATCACATGACCGCGATACCCAACAAACAGATTCAGCGTTATTAGAAAATTTCCTGACGTGACAGCTATTAACACTGTTAGTATCAGCTATGACAATCCGTGGAATGCGATAAAGACCAACTATACAAGGCATTTTACACGTTGGTCGATGCGGTGGATAAAACAAGAATGGTAAAAATCCACACTTTCACGAGGTGGCCTGATATGACCACATTGAATGCGCTGATTCGTCCCCGGCAGCACTCCCGGCGCAACCCGGCGATTTATTTCACGTAGTAATTGGTGCGGCTGCTCAACGGGAGAGCGCCGTAGGCGTCACTTCCGCCAGAGGCCAAATACCAATACGGCATGGTGCCGTAGGTGGTGACGTTATCATTCGTATAGAACCATTTTTCAATGCAGCCCTCGAAGGAGGTCTGGAAAGGGACATTGTCGGTGATATGGAAGCGGTTCAGGGCCCGATGGCCGGGAGCGTATAAGGTCCCCGGCGGAGCAAGGGCCTGGGTGTGAAAGGCTTTGGAGAAGTAACCCGGCGTGCCCCAGGAAAAACCGAAATAATCTTCGGTTCCGGTGCCGAACCAAGAAGGCATCTTTTCCCCGTCCACAAAGAACTTCTCGTCACCCTCGCCCCACCAGGGTCCCGGCGTCACGTCCACGGTTTGGTAGCTGTGCAGGGCGAGCCCGACAAATCGCCCCGGTCCGCTGGTTCCGAGGAAGCGATAATCCGGTGAACGCCCGTTGCTGGTCACATAGACGCCGCGATTCCATTTCGCATGGAACCGTGCCAGGCCGCGAATCGGCCTGCTCAAAGGAGCGCGGGTGAGCACCACCTCCAAATTCCTCGTCACACTCCCGTCGTTGCCGATCACGATCTTCGCCCGGGAAGCAAACGGCATATACCAGTAGCAATACATCCAGCCATCGCTCTGCATTCCCAACGGCAGCGACCGGTAGGGAATGTATCCACAAGCGGTACCGAAGAAATCGCCCAAGGGTGCCCACACGCTGGCATTGGTTTCCCCATCCCAGGACATGGTGACGGTCAACGCGCGCAAAGCCGCCCACTGGTCGTCCGCACCTTTCATTCCATTCACGCGAACCTTGAACGCCGTGACGGCACCTTCCCCGCGGACTTCCAGGGAGGTAACGCTTTGGCCCGGAGCAATCGCGCAGCGGTTGGTCGTGGTTGTCTCGCCGCGCCGCACCCCGGCGGGGTCGGAGCCAAGACGGTTCAGGAGGAAATCGTTTACTTGAGCAAGCGCGTCCTGTTCGGCCGCGGTCAAGTCTTTGGTAAAGGTGCGAACCGAAACGCCGGGTCCGAAGGTGGAATAATTGAAATGATAATAGGTGTTCCTATGGCCATAGGCGACCACTTTACACGAGACATTGTAAGGAATGGGCAAATAGGAGTTCAAGCCTTTGCAAGCCGTGTAAACCAGGGACGGATAAGTGAAAGGTGCCTGCGTGCCGCTGAAGTAATCCTGGAATGCCAGGTCCACGGCGGGCGCGCTTGAGCCATCCAAAAATATTTGCATATGACCGTCCACCGGCGTGCCTGCCCAAATGCGCCAGAGGCAGCCCGGGCCACTCATTTCGGCCAGCACCGCTCCGCCATCGGGCTGAACCCGAATAACGGCGTCGCCATCGTTGTTTGCTCCCCAGTTCAAATATTGGCCGGTGCCCGAATCATAGGTGGACGCCCGGTCGCGAGAAGTCCATTCAGCGGATGTTTCACCCGCCACCGGCAACTCGGCCAATCGCTCCAAATTGGTCAACCGACCGATCAGATCCATGTATGAATACGATACCAAGCCCACCTGCGGCACACCGGCCCCGGTGACAAATTCGGAAAGATTGCTGGCATTGCTCTCGACCGAGGACTGCGCCTGTGCAGCACCATGGGGGTTGAGGCACAGGGTTAGGAAAAGGGCCAATCTTCGCGTGGAACGAAGCATCAGCCGGCAATCAACTCGGCCGTTTATCATGGTAATTCCCGAACTATACCTCATTTGGCGGAGGGGGGAAGACATTCGACCACCTCCAGTTCCGTGGTGGTGCAGATGGTTACCGGTCGGGCGGCAAAAGGAACAAAAAAGTACGTGCCCTTCTTCAAAGGGCTTCGCTCGGTTGGGGTCACCAATTCGCCCTCGCCTTTTGTGACCACGTAGACGGCGAGATTATTCAGGGCGCACGATGTTTTTACGGTATACCGATTGACGGCGAAGCACGGCGTGTCCGCAAAGGAGATGAGAACCTCTTTATTAAAGCCCTGGTTTGCCCCGTTGGATCGAGGCAGCTTCCGGCCCCTGGCCAGCACGGAGGGGCCAGCCTGGTGCAGATCAAAGCAGCCCAGAGCCACTTCTTTGTCGAGGCCGAGATACATTTCCTGATCTGAAAGACGGTAACGATCACACCAGCGTTCTGGTTGAATCGTAAAATCCGTCGGTTCCTGTACTTCCAGAATCAGGCAGCCAGCCCCGATGGCATGCGCAACCCGGGCGGGAATCAGCCACACATCACCCGCCTTGGCTTCCACCTCCTGCAAAAGACACGAAAAGGAATCTCCGGGCGTCTCACTCTTCGCCACAGCCTGTCGCAAGTCAGATTCGGTGACCCCTTCCTTGAAGCCGAAGAAGAGTTTTGCCCCCGGTCGGGTCGCCAGTACGATCCAGCTCTCGGTCTTTCCATGATTGCTGGCAAAATGCTTTTTTGAAAAGGCCGGATCAGGATGGGTTTGCGCCGGCAGCCGGACCGCGCTATCGAGAATCTTCACCAACAGATCGAACCCCTTGCCCCCCGTCATTTCCGCGGGATGATTCGCGAGCAGAGAGGCGAAGGTTTCGTGTCCGCCCCGGATTAAGGAAAGCCCCTCCTGCGGGGAGCTCATCACCTTGTTCAGGGCTTTCACCTTGGAGGCGATCCACTCCTCCGGCAAGTTGCCATCCACGGCCTCATCGCCAAAGAAATCGTGAAACAATTTACCGCCTTCGTAAACCCGAAAGACGCGGTTGCGTTCAAAGAACATTGGACTCCGCAGTTCTGTATCATTCATAATCGTCAGTTTCTATCGTTTGGTTTATTGCCAATGTAGGGCAAAAGCCTCTTCCAGCATCAAGGAGAGGCAATGATAAATAGGAAGATGAAATTCCTGGACATGCGGTGTGAGAGTGGCCGGCACACAAATACAAACCTCGGCCAAGGTCTTGAGCTTTCCGCCCGCCGCGCCCGTCAGGGCTACGACCGGCATGCTTCTGGCCCGCGCGACTTCGGCCGCCCGGCAAACATTGGGGGAATTTCCTGAAGTGCTCAACGCCGCCAGCACATCGCCGGACCTACCCAACGCCAGTACCAGCTGGGCGAACACATATTCGGGCTCCACATCATTACCAAACGCGGTGGCGAGCGCAGGAAATCCCGTCAACGGAATGACCGAAAATGCCCATTGCAGGCGAGCGGCCATTTTGGGGGGCAATCCCTGACGCATCAAAGCGGGGAGTGGTCGCGCATGAGCAAAACCCTTAAGCATTTCGCCAGCCCAATGCTCCGAATCCGACGCGCTGCCGCCGTTTCCGCAAAGCAAAAGTTTCCCGTCTTTAAGGAACGTCGCGGACAACAAATCGAACGCCCGTTGAATATCCGGCCCGCAGACTTCCAAGGCCGAATAGCGTGCGAACAAGTTGTTGAGGTGGGGCGAGGTGATCATTTTTGCAGTTCTTGCAGCAAAGTGAGCAGGAAATCCCGATTATGAGCACAAACATAGCGCATGGTGCCCCCCATGCGGCTGAAGGTTTTGCAATAGCGCAGATAGTAAGCTGGATTATCCATGGGTGGCTCCCCGGCCTGTTGCCAGTCCCACGAGCTTTCGGCCAGGTCCACGATGACCATGTGGTGTTTCGTGATCTTGCGCCCCGCCTGCAATTCCAGGTTTTGGGACATGGAGAGGGATTTTTCAAAAACCATGGGCGACATCACGGCCGACCCAACGGAAAGATATACGCCACCTTCCAACTGATGCACTTGCTCCGCATAAGTGAGAAAATCCCGCAGCGCGACGCGGCCAATGGCGGCTCCGTGATTGACCGGATGGTTGTATATAATGTCATGGCCAATCATCGGATGAGCCGTGAAGGGAATGTTCAACCGATAGGCGGCAGCCTGGGCGCTGTAGCGTTTAAAGGGATGTGGGATGGCAAGAAACCCCGGTTTGAGATGGAATTTTTGAATCGTGGCCAGCAAATCGAGGGCGGCCGCGGCAAGCTCCGGATCTTGTTCCGCAAAATCCTTGGCCGTTTTCAACAACTGGTCCGGCGAAGGAATGTCCAACCCATCCCGGGAAATCATCCGGCCCACCGCCTCGCCATAGCCAATGCCCTCGTAGGCTCCCACTACGAGCGCGAGGTTTAGGTTGAAGCCCGTTTCGGCCCAGATGCCGAATTGTCCCTGGTCGACATTGACCCGGACGTCTTCACTGCTGAGCCCTTGAAAGGCGAACTCCCAGTCATGAATGATGCCGGCACCATTGGTGGCCAGGAGCGTAACCCAGTCCTGCTCGAGGAGCTGAATCAGCAAGGGCGCCAGACCGTTTTTTATGGTGTGCGCGCCAAAGGCCAGGATGACCGGCCGGCCCGCCAGACGGGCAGCGCGGATTTTCGTCGCGCATTCCATTAAGGCGGCCGTCGCCGCCCGGGAAATGGGCTGTGGTACCGCGTCCGGGGAAACGGCGTCCCGCTCGATTTCGACCTTGTTGGGACGGGTGTTCAGGCTGCGAATCCGCAGCCCGGAGCGGTCAAATTGGGGATGTGGCATAATCAGCGAGGCGGAAGGTGAAGCAACGACCACAGTTTTTGCCATTGGGAGAAGTCAGGCACCACCACGTCAGCGCCAGCACGGATGAGCCGCCGGCGTTTTTCAAGATTTAATCCGAAGCGGCGCATTTCGTCGCTGGCCACGCCTATCCCCACGGCGCCACGCCGCTTCGCTTCGCGCATTTCCACCGGGCCATCGCCGAAGGCGATGAGCTGCGCAAACGCCCCCTCCACATCGTTCAGGATTCGTTCGATCACAATTCTCTTGGCATCCTTGGTAACTTCGCCGATGGAGCCGTAAATGCCGCCTTGGAAGACATCCGCATACCCCAAATGCTCCGCTTCGCGTTTGACGTCTTCTTCGTCGGTGCCACTGGCGAGGTACAGCCGCACGCCGGCAGCCTGCAGCGCACGTAAAAAAGGCACCGCCCCGGTTAGCGTGAAGTCGTTGATGTTCAGTTCACCCGCCGCCAGTTTGGCCAGCCGTCGATTAACCAACGCCATGAGCTCCTCATTGAAAATCCGCTTGTATTTGACCGCCGGGAGAATTTGATCCTTCGGCACCAGGCCAAACTCCTGGACGAGTTCCACGAGTCCGTGCATTTGCGCAATCGTCTGAATTCCCGTCGTGCGCTCGATAAACTCCTGCACCCGATCTTTCACCCGATTGAACAGCTTTTCATCCGCCGTCCCGAATTGAGTTCCCAAAATGGCTTTCGTCATCATCGGCTCCATGATTCGCTCCCAGCCCTCGCGCAAAGTGGAGACGGTGCCATCATGGTCGAAGATGGCGTGCCGGAGGTTCAGCCTCGGCAGCGGTTCGGTAATGATTTCAATCTCGGACCCCGCCACATACCGGGCCCGATGATGACTTTCGGCAAGTTCCGGATAAAAGGCGTAATCGGCATGGGCTCCCAAATCCAGGATCTCGCTGCGTGTGGCCGTCCCCGTCTGAAAAAGTTTCTGCGTGGTTACGGCGGCCGCAATATTGGCAACAAAGGCTGCGGCGGCCAGGTTCGTTCCCGTGGAAATGATGGCGGCGAGCGCGGAAGAGAAAGTATCACCCGCACCCACCGGATCCGTCCGGCCCGGCAATTGCAGGCCAAAAATCTGCCGGGGCTCCTCCGCCGAGAAAACCAGACAACCCCGTTCCCCGCGCGTGACGATCAACGGCGAACCCCACCGTGCGGCAAGCTTTTGAGCCTGCTCCACCAGGTCTTCCAGACCAACGGCCTCGGCGGGGTCCAACGGCTGGCCACACGCTTTCATGACTTCGTGGCCATTCAACTTGTGAATCCCCTGGGGATATGACTCATGGTAGCCGCGCGAATCAATGATGAAGGTCTGGTGGGGATGCCGGCTGATCACCTGCTCCAGGCGCTGCCGAAAAGACGGGGAGTCGTGCATGCTGCCGGTGACCTGATGGTTGACCAAGACCACGGAAACCTTGGCCAGAATGTCCTCCAACTTCCCGAACAACTCGCGTTCCGCCAAGTCCGACAGGCGATTAAAATTGCCAAAGTCCAGGCGGCTCAATTCCTGGTCGTCCACACACGGCTTTATATAAGTCGGCGTCGCCCAGCCTTCGCTTTGGGAAATCAAACCGCTACTATCGACTTGGGCACTTGCCAACAGCCGCCTTAGCTCGCCGCCGAAGGGATCATTGCCCAGCACGCCGACCGGGTAAACTTGCCGAACCCCGAGGGCCAGCAGGTTCATGACGACATTGCCCGCGCCGCCTGCCGAATAACGTTGGAGCCGGACCGGCTCGGTCCGGAGTCCGGTTTCCACAGAAAGCTCCGACGCTGATCGATCAATGGTCCAGTACACATCCAGGCAAAAATCTCCAATGACGGCCACTGAAGCCGGCGACAGTTTTTCCAGGGTTGAAACAATTTCGGGCCGGCTGAGAATTTGAAACGGCTGAAGCGGGCGTGAATTCATAAAGTCAAGTCAACTGTATTACCCGGTCGGTAATAGAACTTTGACCACACCTGGACTGGAACATGGTTTGATTTAAATCGTGAATGATGGAAACGACTATGGGACACCCGACTCCGTGTGACAATGGGAATTCAGCGTAAAGCCATACATTGCTGTTACGTCTGCAATTAACACTGATAGTAGCCGCTTTGTCAGCCAGGAACGCCGCTATTTATAGGGCAATTTCCAATAATCCGCCCATGCGAAGGTAAAAGGAATCATGGCCAATCTCAACAAGTGCTCCCCACCTGGCATGACCACTGGCGGTTTTTCCAAGTAGGACGGAAATCTTCGTCAACCGTCTGCGGAAGTCTGGCTGGCCTCAGGCGGCTGCTTTTTCGATTTTTTTCTCCATATCTTCCAGCGGGATGCGCTTGGTTTCGGGATAGAACCACCCAACGACCAGGATCTGCACGATCATCATGACCGCAAAGAACATGAATAGAGCGCCCGCGTGGGGCTGCCCGGCATCCTTGGCAAAGGTGGGAAAAGCCCAGGATATAATCATGGCCATGAACCAATGGGTGGAGCTGCCAAGGGTTTGCCCCTTGGCGCGAACCGCGTTCGGAAACACCTCGCTAATATAAACCCAGATGACCGCGCCTTGGCCGAACGCATGGCAAATGATATAACCCACCAGCAGCCAGAGCAGCAGTCCGTGATTCGCGGTGCCGCTGAACACCCAGGCAATCCCGGCGAGCGTGACACCCGTGCCCGCCGCACCCCAAATCAGCAGCGGTTTCCGGCCGCCACGGTCGATGATGGCCATTCCCACCATGGTGGCCACCAGATTGGCGAGCCCGACCACGACGGATTGCAGGTCGCCGGAGACTTTCGTGAAGCCGGCCATGGTAAAGATGGGGTTCAAGTAATACATGATGCCGTTGATGCCATCCAGTTGGTTGAACATGGCCACGGTGATGGCCAAGAAGACAGGTTTGGCATGGGCGCGGCAAAACAGTGGCTCCACCTTCCCGCGAAATTCCTGATGCAGGGATTCCCGAATCGCGGCGATCTGCGCGGGCACGTTGCGGGTGCCCAAGCCGTGCAATACATCGGCAGCTTCTCCCTCCATTCCTTTCATCATCAGCCAGCGCGGGCTGCGGGGGATGAAAAAGAGCAGGGCAAAAAAGGCGGCCGCCGGCAAGGCTTGAACGCCCAGTTTCCAACGCCATTCTGTTTCACCGAAGCCCAGGGCGCCAATGCCGAAGTTCGAGAGAAACGCCAGCAACACCCCCAACACGATGTTAAACTGAAAAAAGGCGACCAGCCGGCCCCGCCACTGGGCGGGTGAGATCTCAGCCAGATAAAGTGGGCCCAAGACCGAGGAAGCCCCCACCGCAATGCCGCCAATCATCCGAAAACCGATCAATGGCCAGAATCCCCAGGCCAAGGCGCAGCCCAGCGCACAGACAAAATACAGCGCCCCCGCCACCTTGAGTGAGTCCCGGCGCCCATAAAGATCACCCGGCCGGGCGGCCGACAGCGCGCCCAGCACGGTTCCGATGATCGCCGACGCCGTCATGAAGCCCTGCTGAAAACTATCGAGGTGAAACAAAGACTTCAACTGGGTCTGGCAGCCGGAAATCACGATGGTATCAAAGCCAAAGAGCAGTCCGCCGAGGGCCGCCACGAGCGTAGCCCCCAGCAAGGTGGCGTTCAATTTGGAGGGTTCCGCGGCCACTTTTTCAATGGGCCCCTTCCCCAAAGTGCCCGAGGGGGGCTGAGCGGTGGAATTCATGGTTTGGCCGCGAGTATGGAACAGCCCGATATTGGAATGCAATGGAGTAATTGACATGGGCTCACAAAGCTGTAACGTCAACTCGACCACTGTCACCTGACCGCATTTGCCATGAGCACTTTACTCAAACATCGCACTATTTCCCGGCAACTATCCACGGAAATCATCGCCGGCAAGTACGACAAAACGGGCCGTTTACCCAGTGAAGCCCAGTTGGTAAAGCAATTTGGCGTTTCCCGACCCACCGTCGGACGGGCCATGCGGGAACTTCTCGAACAGGGCCTCATTGATCGTCGCCCGGGTTCTGGTACCTACATACGCACTGAAAAAGAACGGGGACAGTCCGCTCATTCCGTTATTCCGCAGATCGGTCTGCTGATGCCCACCATGTTCCATACGGAGATCTTTGAGCCGCTTTGTGGCGAACTGGCCAGCATTTGCCGGAGCAATGACTTTGGTCTGTGGTGGGGGACCAATATGTCCTCGATCGCCGAGACCCATATGACGGCGGAGGACGCGGATCTGCTTTGTGGTCAGTTCATCGAGCGCGGCGTCGCAGGGGTCTTTTTCGTCTCCTTTGAACACCAGGCCGGCTGTGAGGCCACGAACCAGCGCATTACGGAACGCTTGAAACACGCCGGCATCCCCGTGGTCCTCCTGGATCGCGACATCGGCGTCTTTCCCAATCGCAGCGAATTCGACATCGTTGGCGTGGACAATGTCGCCGGGGGTTTTCTGCTGGCCGATCACCTCATCAAACTGGGGGTTCGGCGAATGGTCTATGTTAAACGCCCGCTTACGGCGCCGACGGTGGATTCCCGAATTATCGGGGCACAAAAGGCCATCCTCGAGAACGGCCTGGATTTGCCACAGCCGTTTGTTTATTCCGGCGACCCCACCGACGTCAAGTTCGTCAGGTCTTTCGCGCACAATCAAAAGGCCGAAGCCATCCTCTGCACCACCGACCACCTGGCCGCCGAGCTATTGCAAACCCTGACCCGCATCGGTATCCGGGTTCCAAAAGACCTGCGTCTTGTCGGCTTCGATAATGTGCGGTTCGCCAGCCTGCTCTCCACCCCGCTCACCACCGTGGAACAGCCCATTCGCGACATTGCCATTACGGCTTTTAGCGCCCTGCGTGAACGCATGACCAACTCCACGCTGCCGCCCCGAACGCTGATTCTCACACCCCGGCTGGTGGTGCGGGAGAGTTGTGGCGCGTACCGCAACCCAGGTCGCGGCAGCTAGAAAACAAAAACCGGTTGGGTCAACTCCGGGAGAAACGGTGGCGGCCGCCGGTGGCTTTCGCTGAAAAAGACGTCCAGACCTGGTGCGATCTGTTGGATCTGGACAAAAATGCCAGCATACTTGAAAGAATGAACTTAGATGCTATTACTGCGAATGGACGCGATAGAAGCGACTGGGGCAGTTTGGCGGCAACGGTTCGCTGAAATAGGCCGAACCATTAATGGGTTTCAAAGTTTGGAGGGGAAACCAGGCACCGTTCGGGAAATTGGTGCAGGCTTCCACCACCAGCGTGGCGTTGGTGCTCACGACGGCGAAGCCGAATTGATGATTATTGATGCCGAAGATGCCACCGGTGGTCTGGATCGACGGCCGCGCAGTCGACACGCGGGACGCGATGCCACCCGTGGGATCATCCACTCGGCCCATGAACAGGATGTTGGCGGAATTCGTGTCGCGAATCAGGAAAACGAACGAATGATTGGCCAGGAATAAAGTCGGCGCCAACGCGACGGGGAGTATAATCACCGTGGCTCCAGCCGCGACAGTGCCGGTTTCGTTCACCTCCACGACAGCCTCGTGGCTGGCGGTACCGATGGATAGGTCCCCGCCCCCGTCGATGCCGGAGAAATCTGCCGCGCCTGGGAGAAAGGCGTCAACCATTCCCATGTTTTCCAGGATGGGAACCAAGTCTATCGTCAGGTCCAACTTGAACTTGGGCAGTATCACGTCAACCGGTTGCGGCGCCAAACCATCGAGTGCCGCCGACAATTCCGCGGGCGTTATCGCCGCCGGACCGTTGGTCCTGGGCAGCAGAACCACCATGGCGATACTGCTATTGGTATAGGGTAATTCGATCGCCTGGAGGATATTATCCTCGTAATATCCCACCACCTCTGCCTGCTGCATCAAAGGCGCGTAGACAAATTGATTGGGCGAAACAAAAAACGGTGCAACCTGTGTGGCATTGGTGTTGAAGGTGCTTTGCCACCCTCCATTGAAGTAAATTGCGTCCACCAGCGCCAACCGCGTAAGCGGGCTCAGCGCTCCAGGCGGAAGAAGATCAGGGATCATGCCATCGGTCTTATCCGCGACCCAATCGTTGATCTGGTCGGTAATTTGTGAGGCATTCGCTATAAAGTCCACTTGTTGGACCTGGGCGTCGTAATTGGTGCTGGCGTTATCCAGGAACGCCGGCAGGAATGGAAAATTCGTTTGCGCCCACAGCCCATTCGCCACGCTCAAATCGATGCCGTCCGGGCCCTGCTGGGCGCTCAACTCTGCCTGCAATGCGCCAAATTCGGGGCCGACTTCCGCTGGATTTGTGCTCAAACCGAACGTCCCGGCCATTTGCAGCGCTGTTTCGCCGCGCGCACCGTCATAAACCATGCCGAAACAGGCGGAGATGCTGTAGGGCGAAAAGAAGATATTTTCGTCATTCGTCCCTGCGAGTTGGGCGAACAGATTCAGCGCAAAGTCTGTGTTGCCGGCGACCAGCGGGGCGTAAGTGGGAGTTGCCGTAGTGCTGCTCGGCGCGGTGAACAGAACGACTTGGAGAACCGTGCCGAGAACCAATGAAAAGGCGTTCGACGTTCTCATAATAATAACTGCACTATAATCCTCTATCGGGACGAATTCAATGTGCTTTTGCACGCACATGTGAGGAACTGAGAATGGAAGAGCCCTCGATAGGGCGAATGGCTGTTAGGCGCCGGGGGATGGCAAGGGGCGGTCCAAAGGCAGGCGGACTTTAAAGCGCGTTTCACCAGGGTGGGAAACAAATTCAATTTCGCCGCCGTGCCGGTCGGCCACAATGCGGTTGCTGATGATGAGTCCCAGGCCGGTGCCGATACCGACCGGCTTGGTGGTGAAAAAGGGTTCAAATAGGTGAGGCTGCACCTCCGGAGGAATGCCTGCACCATTGTCCACGATTTCCACGACGAGTTGATTATCTTCCCGGCAGGTCCCCACGCAAATCTTCCCGGTGCCATTAACGGCATGGATCGCATTATCAATAAGATTGGTCCAGACTTGGTTGAGTTCGCTGCCGTAAGCCATGATGGATGGCACCGTGCGATCAAACGCCCGGACGAGCGTGACGTTCTTGAGTTTATGGCCCAGCATCGTCAAGGTGCTTTCAATCCCTTCATGGATGTCCACCTCCTGCATCGGCGACTGATCCATGTAGGAGTAGGATTTTACCGCTTTGACCAACTCCGCAATCCGTTCCGTGCTCTGCTCCACCTGGGTCAGCAAAGACCTCAGACATAAGCGCGCTTCCAGCCAACCCAGTGCCTCCACCTGGCTGGCGGCTGGAATTTTGCCGGTGATTTCCTCCAGCCATTGGGTATCAATGCCGGCGTTGACGAACGTTGGGGCAAGCTCCCAGCCCGCCGCCACGCCATGAGCCTCCAGCCAGGCTGCAATGGCCTCCGCGCGATCGCTGCGCTCCAGATGGTCAAGCACCGGCGCCGTTTCGCAACGCTTCAAAGCGTCTTGCCAGGCGTCCACCAATTCCCGGAGCTGATCGTGATTGAGTGTTCTCGTCAGTTGACAAAGAAGAGTCTGCACATTCTCGGTGGTGTCCTGGAGATGCGCGGCGGCCCGGCGCGCTGCCGCGGCTGGATTATTGAGCTCGTGCGCCAGGCCCGCCGCCATGGTGCCGAGGGAGACGAGCTTTTCCCGTTGTTGGGAATAACCCTCCACGTTGCGCATCTTATTGGCCGCGCTGTGGAAAAGCTCCCGGGCAATGGTGCGGCAAGTGCCCAGCATGCGCCAAAAATCATCCACGCCCAGCCGAAACAATGTCGCCGGTTTTGACACCCGCGCCGCGGCCATCCAGGGAATGTCCAGCAACAGGGTCACCTCGCCGGTGAAATGGCCGGGTTTGATCACCCCCATCAGAACGCTCTGCCGGTCGTACGTTCGCGTCAGGCGCACTTCACCTGCGAGCACCACAAAGAAAAAGGGGAAACGTTCCCCCTCGGAAATCAGCACCGTTCCCGCGGGCACATGGACGATTTCACCCCGCTCGATGCAACCCAGTTGTGCGTCATCCAACCCGGAAAAGAGCGGAATGGCGCGAACCTGCTGGAGCGTGGCCGCGTCGAGGTTCATGAAAGTCCCAGGTATTGATGGACCAGCTTAACGGCCATGGCGCCTTCACCGACCCCTGAGGTGACGCCTTTGGCCGAGCGATGACGGACATCACCAGCCACAAAGATGCCTGGAACGCTGGTTTCCAGGTAAAACGGGTCGCGGTCCGCGGCCCATCCGCTGGGACGCTTACCCTCCAACATCAGGTGCTGGCCGGAAAGCAGGTAACCTTGCGCGTCCCGTTGCACCACGCCGGCGAGCCAATCCGTCCGCGGAACGGCGCCGGCGTAGATCAGCAGCGCATTCGCAGACACGGTTTCCTGCTCGCGGGTCTGATTGTTCTGAATGGTGATCTTTTCGCAGTGCTCGAGTCCTTCCACCCCGATGACACTTGAGTTGAATCGCACGGCGATATTCTTCGTAGCTCCAATCTGGTTCTCCAGGTATTGCGACATGGTCTCGGACAAGGTCTCGCCGCGCACCAGCATGGTGACTTGCCGGGCGAATTTGGAAAAATAGAGGGCGGCCTGGCCGGCGGAATTTGCGCCGCCCACGATATAGATGTCGCCATCCCGATAGGAAAACGCGGCGGACATGGGCGCATAATAATACACGCCGGCGCCGCTCAGCCGATCCAGCCCAGGCACGTCCAGTTTGCGAAAAGCGATCCCGGTGGCGATCAGCAGCGCCCGGCAGCCGATCTCCACTCCGTCCGACAGTGCCAGCACCCGGCTCGGGCCTTCGATCCGGATGCCTTTGACTTCTTGCGGGGCCAGTATTTCCACGCCGAAACGGCGGGCTTGGGCGACGGCGCGCCGGGCCAGATCGTTGCCGCTGAGGCCGGTGGGAAAGCCAAGGTAATTTTCAATTCGTGAACTACGGCCCGCCTGGCCACCAGGCGCTTCTCTTTCCACCAACAACGTGTGCAGGCCATCGGCGGCGCCGTAAACCGCGGCCGCCAGACCCGCCGGACCGGCGCCCACGACCACCAGATCGTAAAACGGAAATTCCGCCTTGGTTTTCAACCCCAATTTGCGCGCCAGTTCAGCAATGGGCGGGTTGCCCAGAAAGGAGCCGTCCGCAAACACCACCACCGGCAAGGAGGCCGCGTTGGCCCCGGTGGTGGCGAGAAGTTGTTTCGCCAGTTCATCCGTTTCGACATTGAGCCATTGGTGCGGCACAAAGTTGCGTCCCAGAAAATCCCGCACCTCGCTGGATTGGGGCGACCATTGATTGCCGATGATGCGCACACCGTCGAAGGCAGGATGATAGGAGGTCTGCCAATCATCGAGCATGTCGTCCACCACACCGTAAAGTCGTTCTTCAGGAGGATCCCAGGGTTTCATCAAGTAATGATCGATGTGTACGCTGTTGATGGCGCGAATGGCTGCGTCGGTGTCGGCATAAGCCGTCAACAGGGCGCGTTTGGCGTCCGGGTAAAGTTCGATCGCCTTTTCCAGGAACTCCACGCCCGACATGTGCGGCATGCGTTGGTCCACCAGGAAAAGCGCCACGGGCTCGTTGCGCAGCTTCAATTGTTTGACCGCGGCGAGCGCGGAAACGCCGGCATCCGCCGAAATGACCTTGTACCGGTCACCATATTTGCGGCGTAAGTCGCGCTCCACGGCGCGCAACACGTCCGGATCGTCGTCCACTGTCCAGATTACAGGTTTGGCCATAATGGTGTGAGTTAGACCGCCCTCAATGTCTCCAGAGCTTTTTTGCCTCCGTTTCACCGGCTGGCGCGAACGATCCAACCGAGCCGTCCATCAAGTGAACGCGAATCGCAAAAGCCGGCTTTGGCAATTTTGCACGGGAATTTGTTTTCATTGGCATTATTCCTTGGTTCACACTCCAGAGCTTCCTGGCGCCGATTTATTTGATGTTTTCTCGTCGTCAAGCTGGTTTGGCCGGGGGCGTGTCGGATTCCGCAAACTGAACTTGGGCGCTGGCCACGCCCAT
The DNA here is from genome assembly GCA_964437865.1 of uncultured Bifidobacteriaceae bacterium. Taxonomy (GTDB): domain Bacteria; phylum Verrucomicrobiota; class Verrucomicrobiia; order Limisphaerales; family UBA11358; genus UBA11358. The sequence continues at coordinate 25,400 of CAYTJG010000044.1, forward strand.
AACTCTCGGGGTCATCGGATATTTGCGATCCCGCCAGCCATCGATTCCACCCAACAAAGGCCGCACCCGTGAGATGCCTTTGCGGTGCAGCTGCAAAGCCACGCGGGCGCTGCTGACCTCGTTCGGGCAGGAACAGTAGAGGATGACATCGCGGTCGCGGGGAATATCCTGGTGGCGACGAGGCACCTCGTCCATGGTCATGTGCAGCGCGCCGCGAATCAGCAGGGGATCCCGTTCGAGTTCGAGCTGGGACCGGAGATCGAGGACAAAAGGGTTTTCGCCCGCCTCCTGTTTCTGATACAGCTCGTCCACGGAAATCCGCGCCATTCTCAGCTCACTCAACAGCCGTTGTCGCTGGAAATACTTGAAACCGACGTAAAGCGCCGCCAAGCCGATGACCAAACCGAGCGCCCCGCGCCCCAGACCGGAGAGCGCGCTGATGATCTGCTCCAGTTGGTGGCTGAACAGGGCGCCCACCAGAAAAAAACTCCCTACGTAGAGCAATGAACCCAAGCCATCGAAGAAAACGAATCGAGCGGTGCTCACGCCAGCATTGCCCGCCAGCGGGGGCACCAGGGTGCTCAAGCCGGGCACGAACTTCGCCAGTACGACTCCAATCATCCCGTAGCGCGTGTAGAGATTCTCGGTCCGGCGAACGCAGGAGTCGGGTTCCAAGGAGATGATGCAGAGCAGGCGCAGCACGCGTTGGCCGCGGTAGCGCCCCAGATAAAACCAGATCACATCAGCCAATAACGAACCCAAAGTGGCGGCGGCGAGGGCCACCGCCCAGTTCATTTTACCCGTTACGGACAAGGCGCCGGCCGCCAGCAACCAAGGCAAGGCGGGCAGGGGAGCACCCAGTTGCTCGACGAATACCGCCGCAAACAAGACCATGGCGCCGTGCCGAACCAGAAACTCCAGGGTTTCATTCATGCTTGTACAGATACTTGTTCCATTGACTGCTGGCGACAGCGGCCAATGGCCCTGGCTCGAAACCCACGGATCCAAACCTGCCGGCCGCCTCCACATAATGCCTCGCATTATAAAGCGTAATTACCCGGTGAAAAGGCTAATCCGCTTTTCAAAACACGGCAAGTACTTCAATTGCCCCGCGCCAGGCCAGCGCCTCGTCACGTTGACCGGGTGGGCGCCCCAAAAAATAATCTCAAAACCCGCTTGCCAAAAAGTATACTGTGACTATTATAGTAACAGTAATGGCGGCCCATACTCGATTTCCAATTGCGGTCCACAGGCTGGCGGCCCTGGGATGTCACCCGGGGCGGGACACGACTTCCGCCAGGCTGGCCAAACCAACAACCAAACCAACAAGAGAAAGACAATAAATGAGCAACCATCACGTTAAGAAACTTGACGGCAAAGTCGCCGTCGTCACCGGGGCGTCCAAAGGCATCGGCGCGGCCATCGCCAAACAACTGGCCGCGGAAAGCGCATCGATCGTGGTCAACTACGCCTCCAGCAAAACCGGCGCGGACAAAGTCGTCGCGGAAATCACCCAGGCCGGTGGCCGGGCCGTGGCCGTGCAAGCCGATGTCGCCCAGCAGGCCGACATCGACCGCTTGTTCGCCGAAACGAAAAAGGCTTTCGGGCCGGCGGATATCCTGGTCAACAACGCCGGCGTGTACGAATTCAGCCCGCTGGCGCAGATCACCGAGGAACATTTCCACAAGCAGTTCAACCTCAACGTTCTGGGCTTGCTGCTCACCACCCGGGCGGCGGTGAGGCAGTTTCCTGCCCCGGGCGGCAGCGTCATCAACATTAGTTCCGTGGTCGGTCTCAATCCGCTGCCCAACGCGGCGGTTTATAGCGCCACCAAGGCGGCGGTGGATGCCGTCACGAAATCGCTCGCCAAGGAACTGGGGCCGAAGAATATTCGGGTGAATTCCATCAATCCGGGCATGATCGAGACCGAGGGCGCGCGTGTCTTGGGCGTCATTGGCAGCGACTTTCAAAAACAAGTCGAATCGCAGACCCCCTTGGGCCGCATCGGGCAACCGCAAGACATCGCCACCGTGGCGGCGTTCCTGGCGTCGGCGGATTCCGCGTGGCTCACGGGAGAAACGCTGGCGGCCGCCGGTGGTTTTCGTTGAAAAGCGTGATAGTATGAGGAGACAGCAAAACCAAACTACAATATATGAGTATCAATTATTCCGCGCCGGATCTCACCCAGCATCCACCTCGCAGCCCGCGCCTGAAGTTGGGCGGCTACGTCCTGTTGCCGCGCATTATCGACAAAGGTCGGGCGGCGCTGGCCGGCAAGCTGGGCGAGTACCACTATGCCGGCAAAGGCATGGACCGGCACTTCTTCAACTTCGTGGGTGTGGACCACGAGTCCCTGTCGAAAGAGCTGGCCAAAGGTGGCGGCGACGGGGACATCCTTGCCTGGGTGCAGGCCCACGCGAAGCACCAGCGGCAGCCCTGGGAAGTCGCCGCCTGGAGCGAATATCACCTACGCCGTACTCCGGACAGCGACGCGGAAACGCTGGCTGAGTTCGCCGGCAACGTGAAAAAGTTCAGCCCCACGCGCGAAGACGTCCAGACCTGGTTCGATCTGCTGGATCTGGATGATTACTGCACGTTCGCCGGTAAGCCCTGAACTGGACTGGGTGAGTTTATTGAAAGGGGGGAGCGCGGGTGACGCCCGCGCTC
>CAYTJG010000045.1:0-26997 GCA_964437865.1 uncultured Bifidobacteriaceae bacterium
GCTCTCCTTGGGCAACAGCCGATGGCTGACCGTTCGGCAGCAACCCAGTACGTCTAATAGTGATGGTTAGAAACTAAATATTCAATGTTTTCTTTCGGGGCGGGGAGGTGGAAGACAAAATTCCGATCCTCTCCAAAAAGCGCGCGGAAAATGGGGGCTGCGGATCGGTGATGTGCACAGACGCGCTGAGGGTCGGCATTTTGACCAGCGCGGGCGCGGCACTCCGTGCGCGCCGCGAGCGCCGCGAGCGTAGCGCGGCGTTTCGCGGTCCTCAGCGGTCACGAGTTAACGGAGGTGTTGATTTTGTGTCAACGGGTGCCGTTCAGCGGTTCAAGTTGCGGATGCGGCGGGGAGTTTTTGCCTGGGCGATCACTCGTGCCGCAGGGCTTCGAGCGGGTCGAGCCGGGCCGCCCGCTGGGCTGGCAGGAGACCGGCCACCAGGCCAATGAAGGTGGCAAACAGCAACACGCCCACCGCCAGTGTCGGCGTCACCAGGAAGAACTTTCCGTGCATGGGAACTTCCCGCCAGCGGGAATAAATCTCGATGGCCTGGTTCAAGCCCAGGCCCAGCAACCACCCGAGCAGCAGGCCGCAGACCCCGCCCAGCAGACCGAGGAAGCCCGCTTCGAACATGAACAGTTGGCGGATTTCGCGCTGAGAGGCGCCCATCGCCTTGAGAATGCCGATTTCCCGCGTGCGCTCGTAGATCGCCATGACCATGGTGTTGGCGATGCCGATGGTGGCCACCAGCAGCGCGATGCCGCCAATGAGCAGGAACATCATGGTGATCACGGTCACGATCCGGTTGGCCACGGTCATGAAAAGCTCCAGCGACTGCACCTGGAAGCCCTCCTTCCGCAGTTCCGCGGATAAAGTGTTGGCGCGCGGCACGTCCACGGTGCGAATGGTGGCCGCATCAAAGCCTTCGGTGGCCAGCAGGTTGGTGGCATTGAACCACCAGCTCTTCATGGCCAGGCAATCGGCAATGGAAACCTGAATGGTCGGGGAATAATCCGGGGAAATGCCCTGCACGCGGAGAGGGAAACTTTGGGTCTCGCCGCGCGAGGTGCGCAGGACGACTTCCACCTTCTGTCCCACGACGTGGGCGAACGCGTTGCTCGCCACGCCGGCGGCCAGCACCGCGCCCTGGCTCAGGACAAGGCCGTTCGTTTCGGGGAGTTCCAGCGAACCGGCCAGCGCCTGCGGGGCTTCCTGGAAGGAGAATCCCGGCCGGAAATCGCCGCCGCTCAGGCGCACGGGTTGGTTCGTCCCGTTCCAATTCAATCCCAGGCCGACCGAGTTGGGCAAATTCAGTTCGGGCACCACGGCGGAAACGCCGGGCAGTGCCCGCCATTTGCTCACATCCTTGGCCGTAATGGGCTGCCGGTGCGGCGCAAAGGCAAACGGAAGGAATTCCGGGCGCCGCCCCCCGCCGCCGTTGGCGCGCACGGTCAGGCGATTCAAACCCACGAGTTCAAATTGATGGTTGATCTGCTGCCGTACGCCTGCCGCCAGCGAAACCATGACCACGATGGTTACGGTGCCCACGACCACGCCGAGGGAGGCGAGGCCGGAGCGCAGTTTCCGCCGCCCCACATTGGCCAGGGCGGTGCGGACTTGGTCGTGCAGGGTCATGGCGGGGCCTCCGTGCTGCGTTTGGTCTCGATCTGCTGGACACGGCCGTCGCGCAGATGGATGGTGCGGTCGGCCCGCGCGGCCAGTTCCGAGTCGTGGGTGACCAGGAGGAGCGTCAATCCGCCGGCCTGGAGCAGTTGGCCTAGCAAATCGAGGATGGCCGCGCCGGTGATGGAATCGAGATTGCCGGTGGGCTCATCCGCCAGCAGGAGCGACGGGTGGTTGGCCAGCGCGCGGGCGATGGCCACGCGCTGTTTTTCGCCGCCGGACATTTCATTCGGTTTATGCGCGGCTCGCTGGGCCAGCCCCACCGCGGCGAGCAGGCTCAAGGCGCGGGGGCGCCGCTCCTTCCGGGGGACCTCCGCCAGCACCATCGGCGACTCCACGTTTTCCACCGCGCTGAGCGTGGGGAGGAGGTGGAAACTTTGAAAAATGAAACCGACGCGTTCGCGCCGGTAGCGCACCAGTTGTGGTTCGGAGGCGGAGCGGAGCGAGAGACCGTCCACCCGGATTTCGCCTGTGGACGGGCGATCCAGGCCGCCGATGAGGTTCAACAGCGTGGACTTGCCGGAGCCGGAAGGTCCCACCAGCGCGGCAAACTCGCCGCGCCGGAAACCAAGGTCGATGCCGGCTAACGCCGCCACACCGGTTTTACCCACGCGGTACTGCCGGGTCAAACCTTCCAACCGAATGAGTTCCTGATCCATGGTGTTGAATCCAACCAACCGGGGCCAGCGTTGCGAAATGGGTCGGCCGGGTCAAGTCCGGATAAGTGATTTGCCGCCGCGGGGGCGTGAGACAAAATTCTTCTATGTTCGGCTGCGCGGTGAACCAAGAAGAATGTTGCCTCACCCCCACCACGCGCCGCAGACTGATTTCTGCGGCTGACTTCGCCGGCCCGCTCGGGTAGGCTGACGTCTTTGCGGTTGCCGCCGGTTCCCGCGCACATGAGGCGGGCTCGCGGAGGGTTAACGAGTTTCACCATTATAATAAAATGAACCAAAAATTAAAAAATCAACGCTGCCTGATTGCCATCATTTCCCTGGTCGTCGCCGGCGCCGCCACGGCGCAGGCCCAGTCAGATTTCGTGCTGATGCCCCCGCTGCGGGGCGGCACGGGAACCAACCAGGCGCCACTGGTCCGTGCCCGGCTGGATACGTCGTATACCGCGGCGGGCCAGGCCAAATATCAGGGCGCCAATCGCGGCGATAGCGACGCCTTCAGTGTGGGCCTGGGCGTGAGCGGCGTGGTGCCGATCAACGACCGTTGGATGGTGCCGCTCGATTTGTTGTCGCAAAACGACTGGCTGGAATCCGTGCCGGGCACCCCGGTGCCCACCCATCTCAACACCCTCGGCTTGGGTGCCGGGCTGGGGTACCGCGCCAGCGAAGACTGGCTGGTGGTGGCCCGCGTCAGCCCGTCGCTCTACCGGTTTAGCAGCGTGGATAGCGACGATGTGGGGTGGGCCGGCGGCGTCACGGCTTTGTGGCGCTACAGTTCCACGTTTCAATTCATGTTTGGTTTCCTGGCCGCGCCGGATAGCGACGTGCCGGTGTTGCCGATGGTGGGAGCGAACTGGCGCATCAATGACCAGTGGGACCTGCGGGTCATGTTCCCCCAGCCGCGGTTGACTTACGTGGCGGACGATCACTGGCGGTTGTACGCCGGCGCGGACATCACCGGCACGACCTTTCGCACGACGGACACGTTGGGGACCGAACTCGGCCAATCCCGCTATAACGACGCGCTGGGTACTTATCGCGACGTCCGTTTGGGGGCGGGCGTCGGCTATCAATTTTGTCGGAACCTGCGCGCGGAAGTCGAAGGCGGCTATTCCGTCTGGCGGCAGATTGATTACAAGGACATCGACCAAACCGTCAAATTTGATCCCGCGCCCTACGTGCGGGTTGGGGTTAACGTGAGCTTCTGAGGCGGGCGGCGGAGGCAAGCCGCTGCGCGGTCACCGCGGTTGCGCGTTGGCGGCTTCCAGATTCGCGCGCACCCGGTGCAGCAGTTCGACGAGTTGGCGGCATTCCCCCTGGCTCAAGTCCTTGACGGCCACTTTGGCCAGCCGCCCCCTCTGTCGCTGCAGGGTTTGATGCACCAGGCGTCCGGTGGGCGTCAATTGCAGTTGCACGCTCCGGCGGTCGCCCTGTTCGTCCTTGGCCGCCAGTAAACCATGGTGGCGCAACGTCTTGAGCAATCGCGCAAGCTGCCCCTTGTCGCGCCCTGAATGGGCGGTCAGATCGCGCAGGGTGGCCCCCGGCTGGCGGGCAAAAAAGCCCAGCAGCTTGCCCTCCAAATGCGTCAACTCGTACGTCCCGCCCCGTAACTCCCGGTGTTGCGCCGAGCGAAACAGATGCATGACCGTGTGGATGGATTCAAAAACATCCTCCGGCCCGCCGGCAGGTGGACGGTTGACTTTGTCAACAGAGCGGCTATTCATATTTGACAATGTCAACAGACTCGATGGCTGCATGAAAGTCAAATCCCAATTGTGCCGCGTGTGGCCTGAGGGTTGAGTGTGGAGTGTGGGGGTGCCAGGGGCGGTAGGGCGCGTGCGAAGCCGACGTTCGGTCTCCGTGCGCGCCGCGAGCGTAGCGTGGTGGCTCGCAGTCCCTGGCAAACACGAGTGAACCGCGGCGTTGATAACGCTTAGCGGATCGGGCGAAAACCGGGCGGTGACACGCTTGATCTTGGAGTGTCAGCGTACCAGGACTTGGCCAGCCACCGTTTCCAACCACCGTGGACGGCGGCTTTCCAGATCAGCCAATCGATCCGGTCGGGCCGGGATAGCTGACTTCGCTCAACTTGCCCGAATTCACATCGTAGATGAAACCGCGAACGGTAATGGCGTCGTCGCCGGTGGTGGGAATCCACGGGTGGTTGACGATGGTGGAGATGCCGCGGCGCACATCCCACTCCAGACGTTCCTGCGCTTGGGGATTATGTTCCTGGTCCAGCGCCTCGAGCGGTCCCCGGAAGGCATGAAAAGTGCCCGGTGAACTGGACGAGGCCTTCGCCGTCACAAACGCACGTCCGGTGGCTTTCGACAACAGGTTGCCGGCCGCCGGGTCGCCTTCCAGCCCCGCCTTGAGGAGGTCATCGGTAAAAGCCAGCATGCCACAGCGGGTGTGGTGGATGAGGATGAATTCCCGGGTATTCAACAAATGATGCGAAATGATGAGCGAACGAATCGTATCCGCGTCCACCACACCACCCGCATTGCGGATGATATGCGCTTCGCCGGTTTGCAGCCCCAGGATGTCCTCGACATCCAGTCGGGCATCCATGCAAGCGACCACCGCCACTCGTTTGGCTGGTTGAATGGGCTGTTTGCCGGGATATTGAGGATTATGGAGTCCTTTGCCTTCGGCATATTTTTGGTTGTTGGCCAAAAGTTGATTAGTGATTTGCTGGGCCATAGTGCTGTTGGAATGGTTGGATTTGATGGCTGCTTCCGTTTGCCGGTCCGCATCGCATCATCGTTAATGCTGGTTGGTGTCAGGCCTCCGGCGATCCGGTCGGACTAAAATGCTGCTCAACCCAATGCGTCCCAGCGCGGATTGGGCTAAAGACGATAAAAAAGAGCGTCTTTTGTCTAATCGTTCGGTTTTGTATCCCAACTTTGTTCTCCGTCTAACTATAGACAGCGATTCATATCAGTAATCTATAAACGACTCATATGAGCGTTAATTAAACCGATCTTCGAGAAAAGTCAACCGCAAATCGAACCCTATTTTCACTGCTTGGTTTGTGATTGAGCTTGCCGATTGCATGGTTTGCGGCGGCCTGCCAGACTACTGAAAACGTGAACTTACTGCTATGACCAAAACCTACGTCCATGGCTACGACCGGCGGGAAAACATTCGCTTGCAAGACCAAGCCTCCACCTTGGTTGAGTTGTTGCATGGGGACACGTCGTATCCGGCGGGGAGCCGCGTCCTGGAAGCCGGTTGCGGCGTCGGCGCGCAAACCGTGACCTTGGCGAAGAACAGCCCGGGGGCTTTGATCACCTCGATTGACATCTCCGAGATTTCCGTGGCCGAAGCCCGGGGCAAAGTGATGGCGGCAGGTCTGACCAATGTTCAATTTGAACAGGCCAACCTCTTTAATTTGCCGTATGGGGCAGACTCGTTCGATCACATTTTCGTCTGTTTTGTCTTGGAACATCTAGCGCAGCCGGTTGAGGCCCTCCGCAAGTTGAAGGGCCATTTGAAGCCGGGTGGCACGATTACGGTGATCGAAGGCGACCATGGCTCCGCCTATTTTCATCCGGACAGCGAGGCGGCGCGCCGGGCCATTCAGTGCCAAGTGGAGATGCAGCGCCGCGCTGGCGGTAACGCCATGGTGGGCCGGGAACTGTATCCGTTGCTGGGCCGCGCCGGCTTTGGATCCATCCGAGTGTCACCCCGGATGGTGTACGCGGATGCCAGCCGGCCGGAACTGGTGGAGGGATTCACGAAGAAGACGTTCACGGCCATGATCGAAGGCGTTGGGCCAGCGGCCATCAAGGCGGGCCTGGTGGCACCGGATATTTTTGCAGCCGGAATCCGGGATCTGTACCGGACCGCCGAGGCGGATGGGGTTTTCTGCTACACCTTTTTCAAGGCGGTGGCTCGCAGGAGCCAGGAAGGCCCGGCCCAGCATTGATTTTGGAACGGGGGCAATTGATCAATCGATTTTTTGGGCCCATAAGCCGCGCCGTTGGCGCTCAGGCACTTTTCTGTTTCGGTTACGTGGGGCGGTTGCCCCACGCTGGTATGGCGGCGGGCCTTTGGCCCTCAATTGGAACGTGCAGCGGCTGGAGAATTTGCAGGCAGAGGTTGCTGTCTCGTTTCCGGGGCGAAATCAACCGTTCATGGGCAGGACATAAAGGAATGATGTCCACCTGGAAATATGAGCTGGCAAACTTTGGCTGCTATGCTGAAATGGTTTTCGGGAGAGGCCGTTAGACGGCAACACACGATTTTTCCATGACCGAACACAAAGCAACCACCAGTTGGCGGCACGCCGGGCCTGATTTTCTCAGCGGCAAGTATTCGCGTGAGCACGTTTGGAAATTCGATGGCGGGGTGACGGTGCCGGCTTCCCCGTCGCCGTCCGTCGTCCCGGAGCCTTGCTCGAATCCCGCGCATGTTGACCCCGAGGAGGCATTTGTGGCCGCGGTTTCCAGTTGTCACCTGCTCACCTATCTCTATTTGGCTTGCCAGCGAGGTTTCCAAGTGGAGAGCTACGACGACGAGGCCATTGGCACCATGACCAGGAATGAGCGGGGCGTGCCTTGGGTGAGTTTGATCACGCTTCGCCCGCGAATTATTTACGGTGGCAACAGGTTTCCCGCACCCGCGGAAGAGGAACAATTGCATCAGCTGGCGCACGAGCAGTGCTTCATCGCCAACTCGATCAAATCAACTGTGGTGGTGGAAGTGAGCAAAGGTAAGGACCCGGTGCCTCATACTATCTAAGCGCCATTCGGGCACTGCTCAACGCTGGTATGGCGACGGGCCTTTGGCCCTCAATTGGCGCGGCTGAGCAGCGCTATGCCATGGAGATTTGGTCAAACGGGAGAAGCTGGAGATGGCTGGTTCTGGTCAGGTAATGAACAATTGAGACCGGATTTCAAACCGAGGCAAAGGAAGGCTGCGGCCAGCGTGATGTACGCCAAGACATGGAATCCCAACGTGTAGCCACCCCAATCCAGCAACCGGCCAAAATAATGGCCGGCGAAAACGGTGGCCAGATAACCGGAGGAGTCCACCAAGCCGGCGACGGTGCCGACGCGCTGATGGCCGCCGATTTCGACTGCCAGCACACCGGACAAGATGCTGTTGGGACCGTAGGACAAGAAACCGATGAGGCCGATGGCGGTCTCGACCTGCCAAAGGCCGCAGCGATATAACCAAGGCAGGCAGTAGATGAGGAACGCAAGCAACGCCAGGGTGGCCACCAGGACGGCGGTGCGCCGCCAGCCGGACAACCAGCCGAACAGCCAACCCAATAGAACGACCCCGACGGCGCCGGCTGCGTCAAAGGGAATGGAAAGCATGGCGGCCACCTGGTTGCTCGTGCCCGCCCCGCCTTCCGTCTTAAAAAAGTCCACCGTCCAGTCGTTGAAAGTCTCCCGCATGATATAAAGGGCAAAGGCCATGCCGCAGACCACCCACAATTGCGGGAGCCGCAGGAGACTGGCCAGATAGGCAAAATCAAAACCGCGCGATCGGTCGGTCGGTTGCGCGGCCGGAACAGCCGCGTGATTCTGCCAAAGGACACGCCACGCCAGGACCAGCAATCCCAACAGCACCAAGGCGGGCAGTCCCAGCACCAGCCGCCAATTGTCGTGGCTCCACGCGGAAATTTTGCCGGCCAACAAAAGCGCCACGACACCGCCAAAAACGAAACTCAAGGAAAGAAATGCCAGCGCCAGGGACCAGTGGCGTGGCGGAAACAAACGCGGGGTTTCTTTGACGATTGATCCCCAGCCGGCGGATCCACAAAACCGGTTGGCGCTGTAACATAACACCAGGACCGGGATCGAGGTCGCGAACGCCTCCAACCCGCTAAACAAAGCGACTCCGGCCATCGCCCATAACAGGCAAATTCGGCCGCCGAATTTATCAATGACCGGTCCAAAAAAAAACTTTCCTAGGGCATAGGCTACCGCGCTGTAGCTGATAATGTCGCCGGTCCTACTTTTGTTCACTCCAAAGTCCTGTTGGATCATCGGAATGGCCACGGACAAATTCTTGCGGCAAAGGTATACCCCAAGATAGCTGACGATCAGCAAGCCCAGGATTTGGAGGGCCCGGCCGCGGGGCATTGGCCAGCTCTCTCCAGCCGGCAAGGGACCGCTTGCCGATCGGCGGAAAGTCGGGAAATTCATGCGGCCGGGGGGGGAGCCCGCGACGTCAACGGCCGCTGACCGTGGCGTGGTGGCTGGCTTGATAGAACAGTCCGCGATATTCGGGGGGAGCGTTGGTGTCGTCGTAGAAGACGCTGATCGCCTTGCCGGCCGGCAGTTGTTGCAAGGCGATGAACTGGAGAAACGGCCCGTCGGTGTGGTAGCTGTCGCCAAAACCGGCGAGGACGAAAACGTTTTTGCCCGGCTGAGCGCGGCTGGTTTCCGCGACGACTTCCTGGAGCTTTTGGCGTTTGCCGAGGTGCCAAGTCACCGGGTAAACCAGCTCCTCGGTCAGGCGTCCATCCCGAAACCTGACTTGAATGCCGTGAATATCATTGGTGGGAATGTTCAAGCTCGCGGAGGCTCCTTGGACGAACACTTCCGCGCTGGCGGTGAGAATATGGGATTGCACGCCCCCCTGTTCGAGTTCGCGCATGATGCGCACGGACGAAGCGCGCAGGTAGTTGCTCAACGTGTTGGCGAAGTAGTCGCAGCTCAATTGGCGGACGTCGTCAACCTTGGCGCCGCGGAGCATCTGCAGGATGAACGGGTAGGCGAGCCAGTGGCCGATGTGGGCGTCCATGTTGGTGTAGTCGTTCCAAAATTTTTCGAAACCGCCCGCGGGCGGGTAGGTGGCCGATAGACCGTGTTCGATGGCCAGTTGGGCCAGCCCCGGATAGATGAGGCGGTGGTCTTCGTGCAAGCCCTCAGAACAATCACCCTTCATGGTGGTGCCGTCAAAATCCCAGAAAGCCAGAAAAACTGCGTTGGTGTCGCCGGTGCTATTAATGATAGCCGCCCGGGTTTGGAGCACCTGGCTGATAATGCGGCTGTCGTCTGGCTCTTCGGCGCGGGCGAGGGTGGGAAGCCAAAGGGCAAGCGTCAAGGCAGTGATGAATTTCATAATTTCAAAGTTGGCAAGGTCTGAGGTGGAGCGCGAACGGGAAACCCTGGCGCTCCCTTCTGGGAGGTTGGGCGGTCGCCGCATCAATCGTCGTCGTCCCGGTCGGACTTCACCCGGACCAGTCCGAGTTGCTTCAGGCCTTTCCCGTGGCCACCCACGAATTCGGCGGGATAGCGGACGTTGCCTTTGCTGCAATACCAAAGGTAGCGGTTGAACACGTCCTCGTTGATGAGATCCGGTTTGCTGAAATCCATCCGGCTGACTTTCCGGGCATAATAACGGGCCTTGGACGAAAGTCGGACGTTGCCGCCGGAGACCAGGTCAATCTGGTTGGGCTGGAGGGTATAAGGGGTGAAATTCGGCGGGTTGGTAAAGCACTCGAACATGAGTGGGGCCATTGCGTCCTGTTGATTCATGGGTGGGAGGCCCAGGATTTGTTCCATGGTATGCAGGACCCCGGTCTGGTTGTAAAAGGTGCTCACGGTCTGGGCGCGTTTGGTGTAGGGACTAATGACCAGACAGAGGGAGCGATGGCCGTCCACGTGGTCAAAGCCGCTCTGGGGATCGTCTTCGATGACAAAGATGACCGTGTTGCTGCCGAAGGTACTCCGGGTGACGGCCTGCACCACTTGTCCGAGGGCCAGGTCGTTATCGGCGACTTGCGCCTGCGGGGGCGGCGCGCCGCCGGTATGATCATTGGGCAGGTAGAGAAAATGGAAACTGGCCCAATGGCCCGCCGCCTCCGCGGCGTGGAGTTCCTTGATGAAGCCGTAAGCCCGGACCACGTCGGGGATATTCAAATTCCAGCCGGGGACATTCGTGGAGCTGTACGGGCGCAGGGAGGCAACCCCGATGTTCTGGGCAAAAGCCACGGCGTGAGTCCCGTTAGTGAAGTCAGTGTAGATTTGCCGCCAGGAGGCGCCGCTGGGGACGGAGGCATAATCGAACTCGCCGTAATTGCGGAAGCTCAGGCCGTGCTGGAGGATGTTGTTCCAGATGAAGCCGGTCGAGGAATAGGTCAGCGGATCGTCGCCAAAAGTGTAGCTGCGCACGAATCCGCCAAAGGACTTCTCGAGATGGTCGGTGCTATTGCCCTCAGTGCACCAGGAATGGCCATCGGCGGAGTTGACGCCGTTGCAATAGAAGTTATCCAGCAGCACATATTGCCGGGCCAGGGCGTGCTGGTTGGGCGTCACCCGCCGGGGATAAATACACAGGCTGGCATTGCCGTTCCCTTGGGGCAGGTCGCCGAATACCTGGTCGTACGTCTTGTTCTCCTTGAGAATATAGAGCACATGCTTGAACACTGAAGGCTCGCCGACTCGGGCAGGGACCGGTACGGGCGCCTGGCCGCCCAGAGCCGGTTGCGCGGTCTGCTTGATCTGCGCGATCCGCCCATTGCCAATGACTTGGGCGGTAGGGAGAGCCAGCGCCGCGCCGGCGGGTATGGGCACCCGGGTCACGGTGCCAAGAAAGGATGTACTCTTGTAAGCCGCGGCGGCGGGCTGGCCGTCGCGGCTGCCGAGTCCCTTCACATTCGCCACGCAGGCAAAGGAACCGCCCACGACGATGGCACCCGGGTACCAGTCAGTGGGAAAGAAACCTTGCACGAGGCTGTTGGTGTGCTGCGCGTTGGGCAACTGCACCACCGCGACGGCATTGTTGCCGGCGCAGGCCACCAATAAGACCGAATCATCCGAAGTCAGTGCCAGCGCGTCCGCTTCGCTGCCGAAGGGGAGCGCGGGATCCGGCCGGATAAGAATAGACTCTCGTTCTCTCCTGCTGCGGGTGTCAATGACCGTCACGGTGTCGGAGTTGGCGTTGGCCACGAAAAGCGTGCGGCCGTCATGGCTGAGCGCCAAATCCGACGGGTGAAGACCGGTGGGCACCTGGGCCGACTCGGTGCCGGTCACCAGGTTCACAATCGAGACGACGCCGCTCGCCGCCACGCCCCGCGTGTCCACCACCACGTCTGACCCGGCGGAGCTGGCGGTCAGATCATTGCTCGCCGGCCGGCGACCGCCCCAGTCCGAGATGTAAGCGGTCTGGCCATCCGGCGAGAGCACCACGTTCCAAGGGGCCAGGCCCACGGAGATCTGCCGTTCGACGGTGCCCGCCGCCAGATTCACCACGGCGAGCGTGTTGTTGGTGGAGAGGCAAACATAAGCTTTTGAGCCATCGCCTGAGAGCGCCAATCCACAAGGGTCCGAGCCGGCGGGCAGCGAAATCGTACGGTCATACGACGCGACCCCATTGGTTGCCATTCGCCAATCATAAAGCTCGTTCCCCGAGCCGGTGACATAAACGTGGGAGCCGTCCTGACGAACCGCAATGCCATGCATGGAAGCCCCATTGGACGGATAGTCCAAGGTCTGCGAAATCGTCCAAGAAGCCACGTCCACGACCAGCAGGTCCTTCATATTCTTGACGAAGACGGTTTTGCCGTCAGGCGAAAGCGCCAAATCAACCGGCCGGCCACTAAACTGGAGCCGCTGGCCGGCGGGCTCGAGGATTTGTCCCGTGGGAAGGGATTGGCGGCCGTCTGGCAACGGCCCGACCGTTTCCTCGGGCCCAGCGGGGGGCAACGTGTCCCCGGCCAGGCAGCGGGCAGCGCACAGCATCAAAGGCAGAAAATGGGACCCGCGCCGGCAGCGGGTTTTTATGGCGATTCTCATTGCAAAAAGAGGGCCGGAGGAGATTGCCCTCCGGCCCCGCAAGCTGAACGGCGCTTTATGGCGTTGTAATGATGTAGAAGCGATCCGAGTAATTCGTGGCCGTCAAGTCGGTGAACGAAGTGGAACCAGTTCCGATCGTGCCGGTGCCCACCACGGTCCAGGACGACAAGGGCAGGGCAACGTTGGTGCTGGCATGCACGGTGAATCCGGTCCCCTGGGTGCCGGTTACCGACAGACTGAAGCCGCCATTAGACAGGCGCTGGCCACCGGAAATGACGGGTGCGAGTCCGGTAATGTTCAGATCGATCGAGTTATTGATGGTATCGTTGACGAGCGAGCCGACTACTGAAGCCGGCAAGGTCCCAAGCTTAAAGGCTTGAAAACCCGAGCCGCCAATGGTTCCGTCCGTGTATTGGATCAACGGGTAGTGTCCCACTTGGAGCGCGGCTGCGTTGGTCGATGCCATGGAGAGGTTGAGCGTAACGGAATTGGCGGCGCCATTGGCTTCGAGGCTGGCCGTGGTCACGGGAGCCACGGTGGGGTTGGGAGCGCCGGTGAAAGCAAACTCCACGACCGTGTGGCCGCTGTTGCCCAAGGCGAGATCAGCCATCGACACGGTATCGTCGTTGATATTGGCAATGCCCAGCGCGGCGCCATCGGCCACACTGAACGTGCCTCCGCCGGTTTGGAGGGGCGAAACGATCAGTTCGCCCTGGTTGACCGCGGTTGAGCCGCTGTAAACGTTCGTGCCGGTGAGCGTCAGCGTGCCGGGGCCATTTTTGACGAGTGAAAGGGAACCGGGGGTGAAACTGCCGCCATCGTATTCGTACAGGCCATCCACGAGCGCGCCGGCGAACAAGGTATTGGAAGTTTGGTTGACCGTGAGCGTGGCCGGGGCCAGGTCAACCGGGTCAATGATATTGCCATTGGCAATCACGGCGCTGCCGTCGCCGCTCGACGAAAGGTTTGCCACCGTGGCTCCATTTCCATACAAGAACAACCGGGCATTGTTGCTCAGTCCCGGGTCCAGTAGCAGCAGGTTGGTTTGGATGAGCGCACTGCTGGTAAAGAGATAAACCGAGCCCCGCTGAATTTCCAAGGGGCCGGTGAAAGTATTGGTCCCAGCCAGGACCAAGGGGCATTCCATGGGAGCACTGCCGCCGTAGGTATTCTGCGCAATATAAGTGAGGCCGCCTGCGCCGATGATGTTGGCATCAATGCGGGCGTCCTCGTAAGGGTCATATTCGGCCACCGCGTTGTGCTCGGTGCGGGCAAAGATGTAGCGCTGGCGGGCGCCCAGATCCAGGGTGCTTACGCCCAATGCGGCGCCATAATAGTCGTTGGCGATGGCGTCCGGTCCAAAAAAGAGATCCGGGCTGGTGCTGCTGTTGGTGGTGCCGATGAGTCGGAGGACGCCTGTGCCGATCACATTGGTGCTGCCCGAATTATTGTTCTGGTCCACATCGAGGTTAAGGGTCGCGGCGGATTCGACCGTGCCGCCGTTGATGACGAGCGGACTCGGGAACGCCGCGTTGTTGGAAGCGTTCAGGCTGCCCAGCAATTCGAGCGTGCCGCCGTTGTTCGTGGTGCCGCCCGTATACCCCGGAGATTGCGCCAGCACCAGGGTGCCGTTGCCGCTTTGGGTTAAGCCTTGAGTTCCGGCGAGGACCACGCCGATCGTGGCGGTCTCATTATTGACCGTGATGGTGGGAGCGCTCGTGCCGCCGCGGAGGGTGAGCGAGCCGCCCGTGCCGGCGTTGAGCACCCAATTATGGGCGCCAGCCTGGTCGCCGAAGACCAGATTGCCGATGGTTTGGGCGCCGTCCAGCGTGACCGTGGCGTTGGCACTGAGCCGCAGCGTGCTAAAATCCGCGGTGCTGCCGATGCCTTGCGCAATGTTGCCTCCCTGCCAGTTGGCCGAGTTGGCCCAACTCCCGCCGTTGGGGTTGATCCAAGTCCCGTTCTGAGCCGGCGCCGCGGTGCCGACGGTGACCTTCAGATCGATTGAATTATTGGTGGTGTCGTTGACTAGGGAAGCCACGACCGAAGTGGGCAACGTGCCGAGTTTGAAGGCGCTGAAACCGGAGCCGCTGCCGCCAATGGTGCCGCTGGTGTATTGAATCAACGGGTATTGACCCACCGGAATTCCCGTGCCATTGACGTTGATGTTGACGGTTACCGAGTTCGCTCCGCCGTTAACCTCCAAGCTGGCCGTGGTCACGGGTGCCAGAAAGGAGACCGGCAGGCCGGTGAAGGTGAACTCGACAGTGGTGGCGGCGCTTTTGCCCAAAGCCAGGTCGGACATCGAGAGGGTGTCTCCATTGATGTCGGTGATGCCCAGCAGGGCGCCGTCCGCCAACGCAAACGGGCCGGCGCCCGTTGCCAAGGGCGAGATGACCAACCCGCCGGCATTGATGGTGGTCGACCCGCTGTAAGTGCAGGCGCCCAGGAGGGTCAGCGTGCCCGGACCGTTCTTCACCAACGACAGAGGGCCGCAAGTGTAACTGCCACCATCATATTCGTCTTGAGTGTCCACCAAGGCTCCGTCAAATACCGTGTTGGAGGTTTGATTGACGGTGAGCGTGGCCGCCGGCGTGTCCGCAAAGTAATTATACACATTGCCGTTGGCGATCAGCGCATTGCCGGCGCCGCTGGACGTCAGGTTCGCCACCGTGGCGCCGTTGCCGTAAACAAACAGCCGCGCGTTGTTTCCCTCGGCGGGGTCCAGCAGCAGCAGGTTGGTTTGCACGAGCGCGTTGGCGTCAAACAGATAGACCGAGCCCCGCTGAATTTCCAAGGTCCCGGTGAAGGTGTTCGACCCGGCCAGCACCAGCGGACATTCGATCGGATGGCCGCCCGTCCAGGAATTCTGCGCAATATAAGTGATGCCGCCCGAGCCGATGATATTGGCGTCAATCCGGGCGTCCTCGTAAGGGTCGTATTCGGCCACCGCGTTGTGTTCGGTGAGGGCAAAGATGAAGCGCTGGCGGGCGCCCAGATCCAGCGTGCCCACGGCCAAAGCCGCGCCATAGTAGTCGTTGGACACGGCGTCCGGCGCGAAAAAGAGATCCGGGCTGGTGCTGCTGTTGGTCGTGCCGATCAGTTGGAGCGTGCCCGCGCCGAATGCATTGGTGCTGCCGGCAGAAGTGTTCCCGTCCACGTCCAGGTTGAGGGTGGCCCCGGATTCCACGACCCCGCCGTTGATTTCGAGGGGATTGTCGGACGACGGGTTGTTGGACGTGTCCAACGTGCCCAGGACCTCGAGTGTGCCGGCGTTGTTAATTGTGCCCCCCGTGTACCCGGGCGATTGCACCAGCACCAGGGTGCCCTTGCCGTTCTGGCTCAAACCTTGCGTCCCGGCCAACGCCGCGCCGATGGTGGCGGTCCGATTACTGACGGTAACCGTGGGTACCGGGTTGGCGCTGACGCTGAAAGTGAGCGAGCCGCCCGAGCCGCCATTAAGAATCCAATTATGGGCGCCAGCCTGATCGGCAAAGATCAGACCCCCGATGGTTTGGGCGCCGTCCAGGGTGACCGTCGCGTCGGCACTCAGCCGCAGGGTGCTGAAATCCGCCGTATTGTCGGCGCCCTGGGCGATGATGCCACCTTGCCAGTTGGCCGCATCGGCCCAACTGCCGCCACTGGGGTTGATCCACGTGCCGTTCTGGGCGTGCAGCGTAATGGTCTGTGACCAGCCGGCCAACAGCGCCGATAACAGGACTAAAGGACTTAGGTGTTTCATAAAGTGTGGCTTTTTTGGAGCTTTCATGGTGTTGATTACTGGTTTAATTTATTTCTCAAGTCGAATTCTGGAGGGCGACGGTCGAACTACCCTGAATTCAAGGTGAACAAACCACGGGCGTTTGGCCGTCGGGTCCGGGGACATTCCATTCCGTTGCGATTTTTTCGCCTTCGGGCGAGTTCAACGCGTGCCACTCCGTGTCCCCCAGTCGTCGCACCAAGGTGTTGGCCACGACCTCGCGGCGGTTAATGCGCCCCTCCTCGGAGCGGCCCGCGGCGCGCGCCTGATGAACTTCTTCGAACAATTGTTTGATTTCCGGCGAATATTGTTCCAGATAGGCGATCTGCAGATGCGGTTTATCCGCCGGATTTCCATTGGTGGCAATGACGATCGCGCGAACGCCGGCCAGGGCGCCGCCTTTCACACCTGCGATCGGCGGGATGGAGCCTCTTGGGGCCGTGAAGAGCTTATGTTCCTGCAAGTCGTAAAAATACGCGTCTCCGTCCGGCTCCGTTCGCGCCGGCCTGAGCCTGATGAACAGGAACACGGCGGTCGCCAGGAGCACCAGCGAAACGAGGATTTTGGCCGCGGAGGAGATTTTCATTTGCCGGTCGCTAGTGTCCCGCACAGGGCCAGGTGACGGACCACCAGCAACTGTCCTTGCTGCAAGGGATCTTGCCCGGATCGAGCAGGGTCACGTGGCCATCACCAAAGGCGTAGTTGGACTTGCCGTTGTGACGGAAAGTACCCGGGTCATTTTCCGTGGCGCGGTTGAAACCCCAACTGTTGGCGGCCCCCTGTTCCTTCCAGATCCACCAGTGATCGTCCGGCCATAGTTCGTCGAAATCGCTGTTCCCATCACCGAAGAAGATGACCTGCGCCGACCGCTGTACCTGGGCCCAGCGGCAAAGATTGTTTTCGTCCGGGCTCGGGCGTCCAAGCGGGGGCGGCGCCCCGCCGGTTTCCCAGTGCACATCCACCGCCCCGATCCCGCTGCACAAATCATTCTCGCCTGCTACCGGACGCCCGATGACGGCCGGGTTGGGCGGCAACGGCGCCACGCGGCTGCCCAAGGCATAGACATCCTTTTGCTCGGCAGGGCAGTCATAGACTTTTGCGTTCTGGCCCACGTAACTGAAAAGGAAGGTGCGCCAGGTGGGGCGCGCATCGATGCTGGCCATTTCCACCTGGATAGGCGGCAGCCAATCGCTGTAGTCGCCGCTATAGATATGGACGGCGACCAAGAGCTGCTTTTGATTGTTGAGGCACACGGTCTGGCTGGCCTTGGCCTTGGCTTTGGCCAGCGCGGGGAGCAGCATGGCCGCCAGGATGGCGATAATCGAGATGACCACCAGCAGCTCAATGAGCGTGAAGGCCCCTGCCCGAACGTAGCCGGGGCATTTTCGTTTTGTCATTGGTCGTTTGCTTTTCACGTTCCTCTTTCCGTTCAGGCCGTTTCTCTTGGCCTTTGATACATTAGCAGCGCCGCGAGATTGGACAATGCCTTGGGTTGGGGGGGAGCGAGGTGCCTGTTCATTCTTGCACCATGAGTCCGGCAGGCAAATATTGGGTGACATTGTTTGGCGGATCGTGCGCAGGCGCCCGGGCGCGGGGACTTACCTTGACATGCGGCATCAAAGCTGCTCTCTTCCGCAAGTGTCCAAGATGCGTCCAAGACTGGATGCCCTTACTGCCCGTCGGGCGCCCCCGCCAGAGGTGCGGTGGCGAGGCAAGGTCTTCCACAACACCTATACCTGGAAGGGAAGGACCATGGCCGTCCGGGGCTGGGCTGCGAAGATGCAGCATCAAGGCCGGCGCCACACTTTTTCCCTGCAGGCGCAAACCCAGGCCGGGGCGGAGGCAGAGGCCCAGGAGCTTTACGCCCAGTTGCGGGCCGGCGGGTGGGAGGCGGTGGACCGATTCGCCACGCAGCCCAGTGGGGGCAGCTTCGACAAGACGGATGTCCGGTATTGGCAGGAACGCTTGCTGATCCGCAAGGGAAGTCCGCCCGGAGCGGCCGAGGGCAAGCCGACCCTCTGCGCCCACATCGACCACGCCGGCACCGGCTACTATTTTCCCTTGGGCACGGACGATTCCGATGCCGCGGCCAGCAAGGCCCTGGTGATTTATCAAACCGTGCTCTATCGCGGGTGGAGAACCGCCTGCCAAATGTTTCCCCGCGAGGTTTGCCTGGCCTTCCATTGGTCATCAACCCCGTTGCTGTGGACCTACACGAACATGCAAACGGCGCCGCTGGCCATTGCGGGTCTGGCCCAGCCGGCGCTGGCACAAAACGAGAGCAACCGGTGTTTCTTTTTGGCCGAAGCCGACCCGGGGATTCGTCGCGCGTTGGCCTGGCAGCTCACGCACCATCTGGGCTGGCGGTGTGTCGCCGTGTCCACGATTGAAGCCGCTCGCGCGCAGTGTGAGGACCAGGGGGCGAGTTTGTGTCTGATCAACGCCGAGCTGCAGAACCGTACTGGCCTGCCGATGCCCTCTCGATTAACCACCCTCACCGGAAGCGTTTCCGCACTCGCATATTCAGTCCATGCGGATAGTGACGCGGCCTTCGTGGCCCCCCAAGGCGGCCTATCCAACTACTTGTATAAGCGCTTGCCGTTGGATCGCCTTTTGGAACCCATACAGACCGCCCTTAATCATGAGCCGGTTTCGTTCGAATCCCTCCGGCATGCCGCCCAGTCGTATTTTCGATCGGTTCTGAATACGGTTACGGATCTTGAGCCAGCCTCCGCCTCCGTGCTGCTCACCCCGCGCGAGCAGCAGGTGCTGGGGCTGCTGTGCAAGGGCCACGTGGACAAGGAAATTGCGGCGGCGCTGGGCATCAGCCCGTGGACGGTTCGCGGCCACCTTAAACATGTCTTTGCCAAGCTTCAGGTTCGCTCCCGGATCGAAGCCATGCTTTGGAGCGGGGCAAAATAAACTTCCGAGCCGCCGCCCCTGCTCGTCAACCGCCATAACTACAAAGCAAATCCGACCTTTTTACACGCCCACTGACTGACTAGTGCCGCCAAATGGAGATGACCCCTTTTTTGTTACTTTGATAGGCGGAGTCCATTGACAAGCGGCCTTATTGGGGCGGGGGCATCTCTCCGGAAATATTGGCCGACGTGCGCAGGCGCATCCAATTCCAATCTCGAAGGTCGTTCGCATTGGCCACCGGCGCGCGATCCCCCTTCTTGGCCGTCGGATTTGCCCAATGGTGAGACTCTGAATGGCCATCGGCGAATGCGAAACCACAACCGCCGTCGTGATACGTGCCGGGTGAATCGACCCATTGGGGAATCTGCATTCCAAAGGCGAACGCCGCATCATTCAGGTAATTCACATCTTCATCCACTAACACCCAAAGAGTCGCGGGCCCCGGCGCGCGAACGGTCGACATTTTGCCGTACGTAATCCAAGGCGAATCACGGCGATGCGAATGTTGATCGTTTAGCCAAGGGCCGTTGACAGGCAAGCTGGGGGCCCCAAAGTGTGGCGGAAAGGGCTTTCCGATTGCCTCCGGCTGCGAGTCAAACCCCGGACAAATTGTGCCAACGGCCTGATTCATGGAGAAGGTCCGGGCGGCGGGGACCGTTTTTCCAATCAGGGTCGGGTCGCTGCCTTGGTACAAGCCGCTCCGAAGGTCTGCCGGGCAATGAAAAACGGAGACAACTCCTTGGAGGTATGACACCAGCAGGCTGCGCGTTGGATCGCGCAGCAGGTCTGGATTGAACTCCGCCGATTGTCCCCGTCCGGCGGCCCCTGAACACCAATTATGGCCCGGAATCGTGGTTCCATCGTCGGGGTTCGGCGGAAACATATCTCGGAAGTCGCCTGTATACATCGTCATGGCCGTCATCATCTGCTTGCCGTTGTCCAGACAGTAAGCCTGCTGGGCCCGTCCCTTTCCTTTGGATAGAACTGGCAAAAGCAGCGCGGCGAGAATGCCGATGATGGCAATAACCACCAGGAGCTCGACTAAAGTAAAGCCCGCTCCAGGGCGGTGCGGCGGATTTCCCGAACGATGAGATTTCATGGCATCATTTAGGTTTGGGACGTTGCAGGCTGGCCACCAGTTTAAGCGTTTTGGCGTCCCAGATTTTTATGGTGCGGTCGTTGCGCGAAACGGTCGCAATCCGCTTTCCGTCCGGTGAGAACGACAGGCCGAAGGCCTCGTTGGGATGGGCCTGCGTCGAGTTCAACTCCTGGCCGTTGTTGCAATTCCAAACCGCCAGCGTGCCGTCGGCATGCACCGTCGCAACGATTCCGTCGTCAGGGGAGAAAGCGACGTTATTGACGTTGGCCGCGCACTCGACTTCCTGTTTGACCTGTGCGGTGTGTGTTTCCCAAATCCGCAGGGTCGTTAGAGATCCGGTCGCGAAACTGAGACTGTTGTGGGAAAAGGCGGCGCATTCGGCCGTCCGGTCGGCCCTCGCCGGGCCGGGGTAAGCTTGGAGTTTTGACGGCTCGCCCTGAGTAACCAAGTTGAACAAAAGGACGTTGCCACTTCGCGACGTGGCCACCATTTCAAGGCCGTTGGGCGAAATCGCGAGGTCGAGAAATTTTTCTCCTGGA
This sequence comes from uncultured Bifidobacteriaceae bacterium, assembly GCA_964437865.1. Taxonomy (GTDB): domain Bacteria; phylum Verrucomicrobiota; class Verrucomicrobiia; order Limisphaerales; family UBA11358; genus UBA11358. The sequence continues at coordinate 20,436 of CAYTJG010000045.1, forward strand.
ACAACAAACAAATGCTGTTCCTTGCCTGTGACATTCCAGCAATCAATCGTCCCATCCAAGGTTGCGCCCGCCACCAGATTGCCGTCGGGAGAAACGGCGACCGCGTTGACCTGGTTGTCCGGGGGGGAAAACGCCAGTAGCGTCTTGCCAGTTTCCGCGCTGACAACTTTTGTTACGCCTGAAAAATCCCCGACCGCGACAAATTTTCCATTGGGCGACCAAACCACGCTCCGAATACTGGCCGGCTCACGTATCGCGCGCTTGTGTCCGTTAGCGATCCTCCAGAAAACCAGTTCTCCCGGCGGAGGGGGCGTGCCTTGCTCCTCCCCGCCGCCAGTGACGACCGAGGCGCTGTCGGGCGAAAAGCTGACCGACCAAAATCTCAAACTCAATTCTGGCGAGCCCCGAAAGCAAGCGCTAATCCCGATGGCTAACAAAACACCGACCACAATCATGCTGGCGAAAGGCACCACCCTCCGGGCCACAGATTTTTGAAAAGTCTTTGGAAGTTGACCTGCCATATCGACACTTTTGTGTGTTTCCTCTCGCAGCCCTTTGAATTCTCGATCAGCCCGGAGAATTCCAGCGTAACCGCTGCCCCGATGATAAGGCTGACTGCGGCGTGACCTCCCAACTTTAGTCTTGGCCTGTTTAATTGCAATGCCCAAATTACGGCCCGGCGATTTCACGATTTCGGGGCGCATGCCATGCGCTTTAACCTTTAAATCTGACTTCAGGACTCCGGACATGGCTCTCGCAAAAATAAAGGGGTGCTGGCGAAGGAATAATTGGTGGTTCCGGAGGAACCAATGAAAATAGCCCGCATTTTCAAATGCGGGTTCCGGGTTGCATAATGCGATTTCGTCCCCGCGGGACGATTGGACGGGGTCGGCATAGCGTGGGTCTCTTGGGCGAAAAACATCCAGCCGCCCCGGTGGGGCGGAGGGCGCATGTTTACCCTAAACCCGTATTTAAAAATGCGGGCTATTGTCGGGCGCCGCTTCGCGGCTTTGGAGCGCAGCCTTTCCAGTTTCGTGTACCCAGTGAAGGAGTGAAGGCCTGGAAAAAAGCCATGATGGATTGATCGGCGCCTCACGCTCGGTTGAACTGCCCGCTTTCTCGTCGCATTCAGAGGACGTCGGGCATCTCGTTCTTGGGCGCTTTGGCATGCCTCCTCGTCCATCTTGTGGGGAGGCTCGGGCGCAAGCACGGCCGGGGGGCAATGCAAAGTTGGGAAGATTTCCGCCACTCCCCCGTTTCGGTGATAAACATCTCACCGGGTTAGGGGTGTGGACTGGGCTGGGGAACCAGTCTAATTTTGTGCCAAATTACAGCGCGGATAGCGAACCAGATCCTCCCGGCCGATGGATGGCCGCAAGGGGGACTGCTTTTGTTCGTTTGATTTCAAGCACAACAGTGGAAGAGAATTTATTGTCATGGCCCATAATTTTTTCCGATTCGCCGGCAGTTTGCTCGTCGCGGTGGCGGTCCTCCAACAACCGGTCCGGCTGTGGGCGGGGACGGCGCCTGCGGTGACGACGAATACGCTGCCGGTCACGGCCGCGGATGTAGTCGGCAGCCAAGTCATGTTTCTGGCGGGCTTTAGCGGCACCAGTCCGATCAGCTATCAGTGGCTGGTGATTGGCGGTGGCGCGACCAATGCCATTCCGGGCGCGACCAATTCGGTGCTGACCCTGACGAATTTGCAGTTGACCAACGCGGCTGCGTACCAATTGCGGGCCTCAAATCTTTACGGCGTGGCTGTGAGCGCCCCAAGTTCCCTCGCGGTCTACGCTGTGCCGGCGCCCGTCAACAATGTCGTTGCCAGTTATGCGTCTCAAACGGGATGGGGCAGCGTGGCGACCAATTTCGTGCCCACGTGGACGGTGGCGTCGGGCAGTTTGATCGGCGGCAAGGCGCCCAGCAGCGTGGGCAGTGGCAATTTCAGTGATCCCAGCGGCAACGGCGAGGGTGGGGCGGGCGTGGTGGCGGTGTTGACCGACGGCACTTTTGGCTGGCTGAATTACTGGCCAAATATCGGGAACAGTCGCACGGAAGTGACCTGTGGCACCGCGGCCAGCGGCGCGGGCCAGTCCGTCACGTACACGCTCCCGGGATCGGCCACGGGGTATAATCTGACCAATATCTCAGTTTATGGCGGCTGGGGCGATGCGGGACGGGATCAACAGGCTTACACGGTTTATTATTCCACGGTCGCTGCGCCGACCAATTTTCTCCAGTTAACAGCCGTGAGCTATGTGCCGGCCAACCCGTCGGGTGTCCAGTGTGCCACCCGGGCGATGCTGACGCCGGTCGCCGGTGCGCTGGCGGCCAACGTGGCTGCAGTGAAGTTCGATTTCACCACGCCGCCCGGCGAGAACGGTTACGAAGGATATTCGGAGATCGATGTTTTTGGCACCCCGACCGGCGCTCCGCCGGTGGCGAACCAACCCTCGGCCGCGCCGGTTTCCCCGGTTACCGCTGGCACCACGGTGACGTTCAGCGAAGTGGCCACGGGCACGGCGCCGCTGCAATATCAATGGCAGTCGGATAATGGCAGCGGCGGGGCAAGTTTCACGGATGTTGCGGGCGCCACCGGCACTAATTATGTTTTGGATACCGCCAATTTTGGCGACTTCACGCTCAATTTCCGCGTGCGGGTGGCCAATGCCAACGGTTCCACCACCAGTCCCGCTTTGCAACTGGTTGTGACCAATGCCGCCAGTTCCCTGTCCACGGTGACGGCGGGCAATTTGCGTTGCGAACACCTGGTGAATCCGCTCGGGCTGGATGTCACCACCCCGCGCCTGAGCTGGATGATGACGGCCGCCGGGCGGGGTGACCGGCAGACCGCCTATCAGATTCTTGTGGCGTCCTCGTTGGCAAATCTGGCCCAGGACACCGGCGATCTCTGGAACAGCGGCGTGATAGTTTCCGATCAATCGGTGCTGGTGAATTACGGCGGGCAAACGCTGACCTCCGGCGAGGCCGCGTTTTGGAAGGTGCGCGTATGGGATGAATACGGGAACTATTCAACCTGGAGCCCGGTGGCCAGTTGGAGCATGGGGCTGCTCAAACTGTCAGATTGGACGGCGCAATGGATCGGGATGAACGAAAACACGAACATTTCTCCGGCTCCGCCAAGTCCGATGTTGCGGCAAGTCTTTACCGTGAGCAAGCCGGTGGTGCGCGCCACCGCGTATATTTGCGGGCTGGGCTATTACGAGCTGCAGCTCAACGGTGCGAAAGTGGGCGATCACGTGCTGGATCCGAGCTGGACCCGCTATGACTACCATGCGTACTACACAACTTATGATGTGACGACCAATCTGGTGGAGGGAGAAAACGCCATCGGCGTGCAACTGGCCAACGGTTTTTACAATCAATGGACCAGCGACGCCTGGAATACCTATACCGCGCCGTGGCGCGCGCTGCCGGAAATGATCCTGCAACTGGTGGTGCAATACACCGACGGCACGACGAATGTGGTTGTCAGTGACCCCACTTGGCAAGTGTCCACCGGGCCGCTGCTTTTGGATACGACGCGGCTGGGCGAAGTTTACGACGCCCGCCTGGAGAAAACGAACTGGTCGACCGCCAGCTATGACGCTTCGGCCTGGACGAATGCGATCGCCCGCAGTGGCATTGCCGGCACGCTGCTGGCACCCGACGCGGAACCGGTCAAGGTGTTTCAGTCCGTATATCCCGTGCGGATCATTCCGGTGACGGGTCATTCCGGCGTTTACACGTTCGACTTTGGCCAGAACCTGGTGGGGTGGGGGCAGTTGACCGTCAGCGGTTCGGCGGGGACCTCGGTGAGCATGACATACGGAGAGTTGACGAATACCGATAGTTCGGTCAACCAAAACAACATCAATGTTTATGTAAGCCTGCAGCAGTATTTTCAGAAGGACACGTACATTCTCAAAGGTTCCGGCACGGAAACGTACGCGCCACGTTTCACCTACCACGGCTTCCGCTATGCCGAGGTGACGGGGTTGCCGTCCGCACCAACCACGAACACGCTGGTGGCGCAGGTGGTGCACACGGCTCTGGCGCCGGCGGGCAGTTTTCTGTGCGCGAGCGATTTGCTCAATCACATCGAGGCCAACACGCTCTGGTCGTATCTGGGCAATTTTGTGGGCCTGCCCACGGATTGTCCCACGCGCGAGAAAAACGGCTGGGACGGCGACGCGCAACTGGCGTGTGAAATCGGGCAAACGCATTTCGACAGCGCCGCGGCGTATACGCGTTGGTTGAAGGAATTCGGGCCGGGCCAGCTTTCCAGCGGGGAATTGTCCGGCGTGTTCCCCAATGCCAATTGGGGCTATGGCGAAGGCCCGGCTTGGGAGGCGTCGATTCTGCTGATTCCGTGGTTTGTCTATCAACACAGCGGCGACCTCGGGATATTGACCAACAATTACGCGGCCATGAAGGCCTACGTCAATTATGAGACCAGCGTGGCGTCGGGAAACATCGTGTCCTACGGTCTGGGCGACTGGGAGCCGGCGAGCACGGTGACGCCGACGGCCGTGACGGATACGGGCTATTATTATCAAAGCGCGTTGATTCTGGCGCAAACCGCGGCCTTGATGGGCAATACGGCCGATGCGGCGGCTTACAGCAACCTGGCGGCGCAAGTCAGCGCGTCGTTCAACAGTTCCTTTTACAACGGCGCTACCGCGGAATATTCGGGCGGCACGCAAACCGCCCAATCTTGCGCGTTATACGAGGGCTTGGTCGCTTCGAATGAGATTCCGGCCGCCGCGGCCGCTTTGGCCACGGCGGTTGAACAGAACGGCAACACGATTGACACCGGCATTCTCGGCTCCAAATATCTGCTGCGGGCGCTCTGTGACCACGGCCATTCGGATACCGCCATGGCCTTGGCCTTGCAGACCAACTATCCCAGTTGGGGCAATTGGGTGGAGCAGGGCGCCACGACGTTGTGGGAAACGTGGAGTGGCACCGGTTCCATCGATTCCCTCAATCACGTCATGTTTGGCGACATCTCGGCCTGGTTCATGGAATATTTGGCCGGTATCCGCCCGGGCAGCCCCGGGTACCAGAGCGTGATCATCAAGCCGGAAATCACCGGAGCCATTGCTTGGGCCCAGGCCGCCCATGATTCACCGTACGGGGCCATTTCAAATGCCTGGCAGCTCAACGGCCGGACGATCACGATGAACGTGACGATCCCGCCCAATGCCACCGGCTTGGTGTACCTGCCGACCTTGGGCACGGCGGCGACCAATCTTGTGGTTTCGGAAGGCGGCATGAACCTCTGGACCAATGGCGCTCCGATCACCGGCGACAACGGAGTGGTTTATGATCATGCCGAAGGTGCCGGGCCGCAGACGTATCTGGTCTGGGACATCGCCTCCGGAAGCTATCAGTTTAGATGGACAATTTCCCCGCTGCCCAATGGCTTGAGCGCGCAGGCTGGCAACGGCTGGGTCAGCTTGAATTGGACGCCCACGCCGGGAGCGGACACCTACCATGTCAAACGCGCCACCGTTGCCGGCGGACCCTACGCGGTTTTGTCCAGTCCGGTTTATGCCGGCAGCTACACCGACATGGCCGTAACGAACGGGCAGACCTACTATTATGTGGTGTCGGCCGTGAGCGCGGGCGCGGAAAGCGGCAACTCCGGCGAAGTTTTTGCCGTGCCCAGCGGGATTGCCAACTTCAGCTTCGAGACGCCGCGGGTGGCCGGTTACGCGTACGATCTTGCCGGCGGATCCTGGACCTTCTCCGGCGCCTCGCCCAACGGTTCGGGCATCCTGGCGGACGGCAGCGCCTTCGGCAACCCCAACGCGCCGGACGGTTCGCAGGCGGGCTTTGTGCAGGAGTATGGCACGATTTCACAGACCTTGTCCGGCTTCGTGCCGGGAACAGTTTATACCATCACCTATGCCGCCGCCCAACGGAGCGGCGATAACCAGAACGGCGGCGAATCCTGGAACGTGCTGATCGACGGCAAAGTAATCCAAACTAATGCTCCTGGAGGCACCAGTTACACCACTTATACGGCTCGTTTTACCGCCACGGCCACGACGCACAAGTTGGGCTTCGCCGGCACGGATTTGGCGACGGGTGACAATACGGTGTACCTCGATGACGTGCAGATCAGCCCCTCGATCCAGCCCCAGCCGGCGGCGGTGAGCTTGACGAGTCCGGCAAACAACGCCGCCTTCCTGGCGGCCAGCACCCTCCCGCTGGCGGCGGCCGTGGTGACCAATGGCGACATCATCAGTGGCGTGCAATTCTACGCCAACACGACCAACCTCATCGGCCAGGCGACGAAGGCGCCTTACACCGCGGCGTGGACGAATGTGCCCGCCGGGACCTACCAAATCACGGTGGTGGTGAAGTTCAACGGCGGCGGCGTGGCTGGTTCCCCGGCGGTTACCGTGACGGTCACCAATCCGCCGCCGGTGCTCGGGGGCATCGGCTACGCGGCGGCGGCGCAGACCCTGAGCATTGCGGCTACGGGACAGCCGGGCGGAGCTTATGTGCTGGTGGGCGCCACCAACTTGGTGTCGCCGGTGGTGTGGTTGCC
>CAYTJG010000046.1:0-7496 GCA_964437865.1 uncultured Bifidobacteriaceae bacterium
GCGTGGTGGCCCGGAAGGCGTCCTAGCGGACTGGCACGGATCGGTCCGGCCTCGCTGCTGCGGTGTGAGACAAAATTCTTCCTTGTTCAACCGCGCAGCGGAACAATTGAGTGCGGAATGGCGGTTTGAGCACTGCGGTGGCGGGAGCGGCGCGTTCGGAGAACGCACGCCACCCACGGACGTGCCAGAGGCGGTAGGGCGCGTCTCTCCAAGCGCCGCGCCTGCCAACCGGCGTGTTCAAGCCCACTGAATGCGCCACCCTGAAATCACGCTCTGCGCTAAACGCTGCGCATCATCAGCCCCACCGATAGCTCGTGATTGCCGAGGTCTGTGAAACGCCCCGCCACGCTCGCGGCGCGCACGGAGAGACGCGCCCTACCCGCGCTGGTAAAATGCCAACGCTCAGCGCAGACAGACGCGCCACCGATCCGGAGCCGCCATTTCATGGGTGTTTTGGGAGGCGAGCAGAATTTCTCCCCCGCCCGGCTCAGGGCGGTCCGCCCGGAGCGGAGCCGACCGCCGGCAACGTCCGGAACTTTCTGCGTGAGTGAATCTTGGTTTCGACTTCCCGGAGGTATAGCGCGGCCTCGCGCTGGAGATGGATGGCTAGGTGGCGTTGCCGCAGGGCGGCATGCTGGCCCGGATCGGATACGCTGAGATCGCACGCCAGCGCCAGGTCGAGCATGGCCTGCTGCGTGGCGGTGAGTTCGGATTTGATTGGCTCGGACATGGTTCCTCCTCAAGTCAGCGGGGCGGTTGGGTCAGGCAGCTTCAGCGGCGCGTCGGTACGCGGAGTGTCCAGGTTCAAGGCCACGGCCAGGGTGTTGGCCGCCTTGTCCCGGGCCGTCAAGGGCGGCAAACCAAAGCGCGCCTCCACCGTGGCCAGCACGGAGGTGTGATCGAAGATCGTGGCGGGATCAGCGGAATCGGTGCCGATGACCGTGCCTGGCTGGGTGTAAGCCGAGATGACCAGGCTGGGCACGCGCACGCCGTACAGGTCAAATTTGAAATTATCGGCCGGGTTGGCATATTTGGCATCGTCGCCGGTGGGCACCGCCGCCGGCGGCGGCACGTGGTCGAAAAAGCCGCCATGCTCGTCGAAGGTAATGACCAGCATGGTGTCTGCCCAGTAATCCGACTGGCGCAAGGTTTCATAGACCTGCTTGATCAGGGCGTCGCCCTTGCGAATATCGTCCTGCGGATGCATGGAATTGCCCGCGGCAAAATCGCTGCTGAGAAAGCCGCCGTAAGCGGGCTCAATGAAGGTGTATTCCGGGAGGATTTTGGCCTGCACATCCGCGGCAAAATACTGCATCTCGCGAAAATTCCGGGTGAACGGGTCCACGTAGGCCAGACGCAGGCTCTCGATGCCGGCCGATTGCGGCAGGCCGTCATGATAAATTCGCCAGTCCTTGCCGGCGGCGGCCAGGGCGTGGTAGAGCGTGGTATTCTTGAAGGAGAATCCGGCCGTGATGTCCGGCGTGCCGGGGCTGTCGCTCAGGCCGCCGGAGGTGGCGGCGTGGATGAAAAAACGGTTGGGCCAGGTAGGGCCGGGCAGCGAGGAATACCAGAAATTGAACAAGGCGAATTCGCGCGCCAACGTTAGGAGGCAGGGTACCTGGTCGGGGGCAAAGCATTCCATCACGCGCCCGCCCTGGCCGGCGGCCGCCTGGTTGCCCACGTACACGAAACCGTTCATGAGCGCGGGCGTCACGCGCGGGTTGGAGCAGAGCTGGAAAGTGGGATCAGGGCCGTAAAGCTGCTTTTGCACATCGCAGAATTCATGCGGCGGATCGAAGGGCATCGCGAAGGCGGCGCCGCTCTTCACGGGCACCGGCGCTTGCTGCCGCGTGAGCGGGTCGGGGTAATTCTGGTATTCGCCATCCGTCAGTCCGGCGACCCGCGGATCGACAGTCTCCAGGTAGCCGAACAGATGGTCGAACGAACGGTTCTCCATCATCAGCACGACGAACCGCTGGATTTTTTGCAGGTTGTTGGCCATGGGCCGCCTCGTTTCCGTGCCTGGCCGGATACCGCTGCTCTGAACGTGGCGGAAATCCGACTGGCTTGTTTACAATTAATACTTATGATTAGGCAGAATGCAAGATAAAGTTCGGGCTAAAGCGGTAACAAATCAGCCCCCACCCCGTCCCGCTCCCCCCGCGGAGAAGGTGACGTTTGTCCCGCATCCCTGAAAATGCCCGCGACGGGATCACGCGGCTGATGCAGGCCAATCTACAGCGCATACGGGCTTGCGGCCCGCGTAACAATAGACTGGCCAAACGGCCCGCGGCGACCCAAATTAATGGCTACAGAATGCCATTTGCCTCCGAACCATTTTCGGTTCCGCAGCCAGTCATCGAGCCCGGATCAAAATCCGCCGATGCGCTGGCTCCCACGTATTATGTCATCTGCTGGAACGATCCGGTGAATTTGATGTCGTATGTGACCCATGTCTTCATGAAGCTTTTCGGCTGGAACCGGCAACAGGCTGAGAAACACATGCTGGAGGTGCATCAGCAGGGCAAGAGCGTGCTGGTGCGGGAGGGGGCTGAACGGGCCGAGTTTTACGTTCACGAACTTCAGAAATACAAGCTCCGCGCCACCATGGAGCCGGTCACTTGAACATCCCCCCTCGCCAACCGGCATGAAACTCATCGAACATTTCAGCGACTGCTGGTCTTATCTGCTCAACCCCAATGAGGCGGACCTGTTGCGCAGCTTGCTGAAGCGCTTTCCCTTTGGGCGCGCCGCCAAACCACGGATTTCGCAGACCGCCCATGGACCGGGCGACGACGAGCGGCAGAAACTGCTGGAAGAATCGCTGTCCGAGCATCGCCGCGACTTGAAGCGGCTGGCGCGCGGCCTCCTGGGCGAAGGGCAATGGCAGGCGTCGCCGAAAGGCAGCCTGTTAACGCTGACCTCGGAATCGCGGGAAATCCTGCTCCAGATCCTCAACGACATCCGCATCGGGTGCTGGCGGGCCCTGGGTGAACCAGACGATCTGGCCGAAGTGGCGCAGACGGAGCCGACCGCCGCCGGCCAACGCACGCTGATGGATCTGGCCGGCTATTTCGAGATGCACCTGCTTGACCCGGACGGGGTTGATTAGTCTCGGACGCGGGCCCGATCCTCAGGCGGGCCCAGCCATCGCCTGGCCGGCGAGATAACCCGTGGTCCAGGCGGCTTGGAAGTTGAAACCGCCGGTCAGGCCGTCAATATCCAGTAATTCGCCGGCGAAGCAGAGGCCGGGACAGACCTTGCTCGTCATGGTCTTGAAATTCACCTCGGCCAGCTTCACCCCGCCGCAAGTGACGAATTCGTCCTGGTTCAGGCTTTTGCCCGTGACTTGAAATTCAGTGCCCGTGAGTTGTTGCGCCAGCCCCTGCGCCTCGGCGCGGGTGAGCTTGGCCCAACGGGTATCGCGCGCGAGGCCCGCGGCCAGCACCAATTGCTCCCACAGCCGGCCGGTCAAGCCGGGCAGCGGCACATTCACCACCAGCTTGGCACCATCCGCTTGGCGGCGCGCGTGCAGGTTCGCCTGGATGGCCTGCGCGTCCGCTCCCGGCAGCCAGTTGATCCGCAGCGGGAATTGATAGTTCAAATCGTGGAGGCTCCGCGCCCCCCAGGCGGAAATCTTCAGGATGGCCGGACCGCTCAGGCCCCAGTGGGTGATCAGCAACGGGCCGCGCTCGCGCAGTTTGGCCACGGGAATGGTCGCTTCCGCCGTCGTGGCTACTCCGGCCAGGCTGCGCAGCCAGGGCGAGGGGATCTGAAACGTGAACAGCGAGGGCACCGGCGGCACGAGCGTGTGGCCCAACGCCACCGCCAACTGTCCGGCCGATGCTCCGCGGCAGCCGCCGGTGGCCAGCAGCAAACGGTCGGCCGTGAAAGTGTCACCCGCCGCGCCGGATGGGGCAGCCGTGGCCAGGTGGAAGATTCCGTCCGTGTGTTTTTGGACAACTTCCACGCCGCAGTGCGGCCGCAGTTCCACGCCGGCCCGTTGCGCGGCGTTCAGCAGGCAATCCACGATGGTCTGGGAGGAATCCGTGACGGGGAACATGCGGCCATCGGACTCGGTTTTCAGGTGCACCCCGCGTTCGGCAAACCAGGCGACGGTATCGCGCGCGGAGAATTGCTGGAACGGTCCCAGCAGCGCCTGGCCGCCGCGCGGATAACGCGTGGCGAACTCGCGCGGTTCAAAGCAGGCGTGGGTGACGTTGCAGCGGCCGCCGCCGGAAATGCGCACCTTTTCAAGAAAACGGGAGGTCTTCTCCAGCACCGTCACCCGCGCGCCGCGTTCGGCCGCCGTGATGGCGGCAAAAAAACCGGCCGCGCCGCCGCCGACCACAATGATGCTGGGTGCACTCACGCGCGGAGCATCGCAGAATTCCCGGCGCGGCCGAAGCAAATATGGCCGCGGGGCAAGTGAGTGCGGAGCCATCCAAGTGCGGAGTTCGGAATGCAGAGTGCGGACTTGACGGGTGGGGCGCGCCGCGGGCGCAGCGCAGCATTTCGCGGACATCGGCGATCACGAGCGAAGGGCGGCGTTGATGATGCGCAGCGCAGCAGGCCGAGCGTGATTTCAGGGCAACGCACTGAGTTTGCTTGAACACAACGGTTGGCAGGCGCGGCGCGTTCGGAGGCCGAACGTCGGCTTCGCACGTGCCCTACCGGAGCCGCCGGAAAAGAATTCGGCGGCGGGAAAACCCGCCGCCGAGGCTGCAATCGAAAGTTGGCAGGTTCCTGCGATTTTCTTAGACCGCGCCTTTGAGAATGGTCAGGAACTGCTTCATGGCCGGCGACAGCACCCGGCTCTTCTTATAAATCGCCGCCGTCGGACGGAAGAACTGCCCGTCTTCGATGGCCACGGACGCGAGCGTCTGTTTCTGGATTTCCTGGGCGATGGAACCCTGCGGCACAATGGACAGGCCGGCGTCGATTTCCACGGCGCGCTTCACCGTCTCCACGTTGTCGAATTCCATGACGTGCTGCACTTCCACGCTGTGCGACTTCAGGATCTTGTCCAGCGCCTTGCGGGTGGGCGTGTCGGGCTCGAAGCTGATGATTTTCTGCCCGGCCAGGGCCTTGAGCTTGATGGACTTTTGCTTGGTGAAAGGGTGCTGCGGATGACAGATGAGCACCAGCGGCTCCTTGCGCAGCGGCACGATCTCCAGCTTGGAATCCTTGATGGGATAGGCGATCAGGCCCAGGTCCACCACATTGCTGATGACGTCCTCATAGACCTGGTTGGCCTGGCGGTACTCCACGTGCACATTCACCGTGGGGTAGCTCTGCATGAACTTCTTGATGTAGGGCGGCAGGTCGTGCAAGCCGATCGAGTAAATGGTGGCCACCCGGATGGTGCCGGAAATGATGTCCTTGAGTTCCTGCAGCCGGCTATCGAGCGAGGCGTAGGATTGTAAGATCTGTTTGCTGTAATCATACAGCACCTGGCCCTCGCGCGTCAGCCGGAAGTGTTTTTTGCTCCGCTCAATGAGCAGCGACTTAAAAACCCGTTCAAGCGCGCTAATCTGCTGACTGACAGCCGACTGGGTGACACTATTGATCTGCGCGGCCTTCGTGAAGCTTTCGGTTTCGACGAGGTCACAGAAAACCTTCAAACTTTCGATTTGCATAAGCGGAGTTAAACAGGGTCAAGAGATCTTGTCAACAGTCATTATCAGTTTTTCAAATCACATGACCTGCCCTGCGGTTATCATCAGGATCGGCGCTTTGGACCGGGGCGGCGGGGCAAATTGGCTGGGCCGGCCGCCTGCTTCAACTCCGGACTGGACGGAAACTTTCAGCTGTGGCAAGTGTTGACTGATAATGGATTTGGAATCAATGATCGGCGCCGCGGCCGCCGCCGGCGCCAGCGACCTGCATCTGGAATCGCGCCTGGCGCCCGCCACCCGGGTGCGGGGTGCCCTGCGCGTGGGCGGGGAGTCCCTACCGCCCCAACTCCTCACGGAAATGGCCCGCGGCCTGATCGGCGAGGAGCAATGGCCGTTCTTTTTGGAGCGCCGCTCATTCGACCTTTCGCGCACCATCTGCGGGGTGCGCTGCCGGATCAACATTCTGCACAGCTCGCGCGGCATCGGCATGGCCATCCGGCTGCTGTCCACCTTTCAGGCCACGGTGGAGAAATTGAACCTGCACCCGGATTTGAAAAAGTTCATCAAGCCCACCAACGGCTTGGTGCTGGTCTGCGGCCCCACCGGCTGCGGCAAATCCTCGACGCTCGCGGCGCTCATCCAGGAGATCAACCTGGCCGAGGCCCGGCACATCATCACGGTGGAGAGCCCCATCGAGTATTCGTTCCGCGGCCGCCGCTCCTACATCCGCCAGCGGGAGGTGGGCCGGGACACGCCGAGTTTTGAGCAAGCCCTGCTGGACGCCCTGCGCGAGGATCCCGATGTGCTCATGGTGGGCGAAATGCGCGAGCCGGAGACGATGCGCCTGACGCTGGGCGCGGCCGAGACCGGCCATCTGGTGCTGGCCACGGTCCACTCGGCCACCTGCGCCGAGGCCTTGCAGCGCATCGTCGCCTCGTTCCCGTCCGAAATCCAGGGGGCCATCAGCTCCCAGGTGGCGGATTGCCTGGTGGGGGTCATCTCCCAGCGGCTGCGGTATCGGCCCGAACTGAACATCCGGGTGCCCGAGTGCGAAATTCTGTTGGCCACGCACGCCGTCAAGAATTACATCCGGACGCGCGAGTTTTTCAAGATCGCCTCCGCTCTGGAAACCGGGGCCGAACACGATATGTGGACGTTTCAGCGCTACACCAAATGGCTGGACAGCCGCACGCAATGGTTCATTCCCGACCAGAATCCGGAGCCGCCCGACAGCGAAACCGCCGAACCGGCGCCTTACCTGCCGCCGGCATCCGTCCGCCCCGGCCCGAGCGCGCGCCCGGCGGCGGCCATGCCGAATGCGGCCGCAACCGGCACCCCGGGTGAACGCTTGGAAATCGAGGCGGTGGAAGGCGGGCTGGAAAAAATCCTCAAGAACCTGAAATAACCCGGCGGCGGCGGGTGCTCCCCCACTCCCTTGCTGGCGCGAAGCGAGGCGACAACGACCCAGCGGCGGCCGTCCATCCGTGACCTATTTTAAAACCGTAGCCAATGCCTCGGACGCGGGGTTCCAATAGCGAATTTCCTGAATCTTGCCATCGGCGTTGAGGACCAGCACGGTGATTTTGCCTTCCTGGCGCGGGAACGGCGCCAGCGATTTTTCATCGTCACCCAGAATGATCCGGTGCGGGTATTTGCGCATTTTGGGGAAGGCAAACAGGCGCGCGATGGACGGCATGGTGTGGATATCCAGGACGTAGGCGGCCTCGTGCTTTTCGAGCCAGCCGGCGCCGAGATCGGCCAGCTTGAGATTGGCCGGTTTGCTGGCGCCCATGTCAAAGCCCAGCAGCAGGAAATGGAGACCGGGCACAAACTTGAAATCCTTGCCGAACTGGTCCTTGGCGGCAAACACCGGCACGG
>CAYTJG010000046.1:7596-15976 GCA_964437865.1 uncultured Bifidobacteriaceae bacterium
ACGTCCGCACCTGGCCGGAGCCGAGGCCCAGCCACTTGTAGCTTGTCAATTCCTCCAGCCCCATCGGCCCCCGGGCGCCGATTTTGTCGGTGCTGATGCCGATTTCGGCTCCCATGCCGAATTCGCCGCCGTCGGTGAAGCGCGTGCTGGCATTCCAATACACGGCCGCCGAATCCACCTCCGCCAGGAACTCCCGGGCATGCGCCTCGTTGGCGGTGACGATGCTATCAGAGTGGGAGGAGCCATAATGGTTGATGTGGTCGATGGCCATCGCCACGCCATCCACCACGCGCACGTTCATGATATAGTCGTTGTATTCGGTGAAGTAATCCTGCTCGGCCACCGGTTTGAGGCGGGCGGACTTGAAATTGGCCGCCTGCGGAGTGAGGCAGGCCAGCGCGGTTTCGTCGGCGCGGAGCTCGACGTGCTTTTCAAACAGCCGCGCCCCGATCACGGGCAGAAAAAGTTCGGCGACCGACCGGTCCACGAGCAGCGTTTCCATGGCGTTGCAGACGCCGGGCCGCTGCACCTTGGCGTTCATCACGATATTGCCGGCCATTTTCAGGTCGGCATCCGCATCCACAAACACGTGGCAGACGCCCTTGTAATGCTTGATCACGGGCACCTTGCTACACTCGGCCACGGTGCGAATGAGTCCCTCGCCGCCGCGCGGCATGCAGAGGTCAATGTATTGGGTGAGCGAAAGCAGGATGGGGATGGCGTCGCGCTCCGGGGTGGGCACCACTTGGATGGCGTGGGCGGGAAAACCGCCGTGGGCGATCCGGCCGGCTTCGATCATGATTTTGGCGATGAGCTGGTTGGAGTTCAGCGCCTCCTTGCCACCGCGCAGGATGGTGGCGTTGCCGGATTTGAAGCACAGGCCCGCCGCGTCTGCCGTGACGTTGGGGCGCGACTCGTAAATGATCACCACCACGCCGATAGGCGTGGCGATTTTCCGGAGCTGAAGTCCGTTGGGACGGGTGCGTTCATCGAGGACGCGTCCCACGGGGTCCGGCAGCACAACCACCTCGCGCAAACCGCGGGCCATGCTGGCGATGCGTTTGTCGTCCAATCTCAGCCGGTCCAGCAAGGCGTTGGACAGGCCGTGGCTGGTGCCGAATTCCAGGTCGAGCGCGTTGGCTTGCTTGAGGGCGTCCGCGTTCTGCTCCAAGGCGGTGGCCATGGTGAGCAGGCAGGCATTCTTCTCCGCCGTGGTCAGCTTGGCCAGCGCACGCGAAGCCACCTTGGCGTCCTGCGCCAGGCGGGTCATTTGTTCAGTCAGATTCATGGGTTTCAGACAACCAACCACCACCATGCTAATCGAACCGGAAAAATTGTCAAAAGGAGGCAGTTGAGCGCGGAGGGCGGAATGCGGAGTTTCGGGCGGCGGGTGGGGCGCGTCACTCCGTGCGCGCCGCGCCTGCTAACCAGCGTGCTCAAACTAACCCAACGCGCCGCCCTGAAATGATGCTTGGCCGCATACGCTGCGCGTCATCAGCGCCGCCTTGCACTCGCGATCGCCAAGGTTTGCGAACCTCCGCGCTACGCCCGCGGCGCGCTCGGAGGCCGAACGTCGGCTTCGCACGCGCCCTACCCCGCGCTGGTAAAATGCCAACCCTCTGCGCAGATAGACGTTCCACCGATCCGGAGCCACCATTTCATAGGTGTTTTTGAATCCGAGCAAAGTATTGCCTCACCGCGCAGCGGCGGGTGGGCCATCCCTTCCGGAAACCAGTCTGGCAATATAGTTCTTGACACAATATGGTTTGTATCACAAACTCAATGGCATGAAAGATCAAGTCCGCGCTTACCAAGACCGGCTTAAACGGTATGACAATATCGATGGGACCGGCGAAATGTTCCTGGGTCTGATGCTGTTGGGCTTTACCCTGGCGGGGTACCTGGAAGCCTGCCTGCCGGATAATGCATCAAGGTGGTGGCATGGAATCGTCATTTACGGGGTGATGATCCCGGTGTTCGTGATTGGTTTTTTGGCCCGGAGACTCATCAAGAAACATCTTACCTGGCCGCGCACCGGCTATGCGGCATATCCCCGGACGGGCGGCAAATCCTGGTGGATGGGGATGGTGGCCGTCTTCGTCGTTGCCCTCGTGTTGGCACTGGGTTCCGCCTATCTGTTGCGGTACGCCCGGTGGCACCCGGCCATCAACCTGCCGCGCATCGGTTTGTTAATTGCCTGGCCGGCGATGTATGCACTCTGGGTCTACTGCATGGACAAGCACCGTCCGTGGAAATGGTTGCTGGTAATTTTCATGGCGCTGGGATTGGTTGCGCTGGCGTTCCTTGTACCGGGGAACTTTGAGGCGTTCTTTCAACCGGTGTCCTTGTTCGTCGGACTGATCTGGCTCACCTCGGGCGGGGCCACCCTGTATTCGTATCTTCGGCACACGCACCCTGCCATTCCGGAAGCACAATGAACGAGCAACTACGAGCCATTTCCGAGTTGGACCGGGTCATTCATGAGCCCGGCCGGCTGATGATCGTGTCCCTGCTCGCGGCGGTCAAGGAATGCGACTTTCTTTACCTTCGGCACGAAACGGAAATGAACCAAGGCAATCTATCCAGCCATCTCGCCCGCTTGGAGGAGACCGGCTACGTGGAAATCGAGAAAACGTATCGCGGCAAGGTGCCCCAGACCTTGTTGCGACTGACGCGGGCGGGACGCGCCGCGTTTGACCAGTACCGCAAGGGGCTGAAGACGGCATTTTGACGATGGTCAAAAAGCCATCGCCGCGCGGTGAGCCGGTGAACGGGCGGTTGGACTGGGAAGCCGCGCTTGCTCCCGCGGCGCGTTCGGAAAGAGGGCTACGGCGTCACCACGCGAAAGAACCGCGCGGCCGGTCCATTGGTGGTGGCGAACTGATAGGCGCGGCCAGCCACGTTCGTCGTGAGCACGGCGGTGCGGTTGGTCACCCAGGGACAGGTGAGTTGATCCGCTTGCAACAAGTGAAAACCCGTCGCGCTACCGGCCGCCAGCGTGAAATCAATCTCCACCCGGCTGCCGGTCACCGTCGGGGCGGCCAACTCGATGATGGCCGCGCCCGGAACAGCCGTCACCGGCTTGGCGGTGCCAAAGTCGGTGGGAAAATCCGTGAAGATAACACCGCGCACCTGCAACAGAAAATTTCCCGTCCGGGCGGGCAGAAAATAAAAATTTGTGCCGGCCGTGGCGTTGGTGGTTTCGCCCAACAACTGCTGGCTATTGGTGACGCCAATGTTTTCCAGGCACCACCCCACCGCCGCGTCCGCTTCCGGGTAATAGCTGCCGAAGGAATAATCAAAATTGAATCGCACTTGCACGCTTTCACCCACATAGGCGGCCAGGGAAAGGGTGTGCTGGCTGAAGGCGGCATCGGTGAGACCATTGGCACCGGTCTCCGTGAAGAGATCTGACCAGGAGCTTCCGCCATCAGTGGAAATCTGCACGCGCGCGGTTTCATCGGACGAGGCATAACCCAGCCGGCTTTTGAAATTCAAGGCGGTAGCGTTCGAGACGAAGAGAAGTTCGTCCATTTGCAGCCACTGCGGCACCGGGTCCAGGTGGCAGAGATGAAAACACTTGCCCGAACCGGTCGGCGGATTGGTGAGGATGGGATATCCGGGCGCGGGCGAAATGGTGAAATTGGTCAGGCCGTGCGTGGCGTTGTCCACGAAACCGCCGTTGGTGGCAGTCGAGACGATCCATTGATAGCCGGTGGTGGCGGGGTTGGCCGACGGGGCGCAGGTGTAGCGATTGCTCGTGTTGACGGCCGGTTGGCTGGGGCCGCTGATCACCAGCGGCGAATAGTCGGCGCCGGGCACGGCCGGGTCAAACAGCGTGACCGGGTAGGTGTAGCTCTGAGTGCCGGCCGCCGTGACGACGTTGCTGACGGTGACCGAATAGACCGTGTCCGTGCCGCCAAACGGGAAGGCGGTGTCATTGGCGGGATCCTGGCTGGTCAGATACCAGACGATGGTGTTTTCTCCATAACCAGTGGCATAGGCCTGCTGGGTCACCGGAAGCGCCACGCCATTGCTGGCCAAAGTGACCGTGGCGGCGCTCAAATCGGCGTTGGACAGCGCAAACGACCATTGGGGAAACACCACCGGATACGGCACAAAGCCGGCGGGCGGCCAGGCCGCGTAGGGCGTGCGCGTGGCCGGGCGCGGGCCGCCGTAATTGGCGTCAAAAACCCAGGTCGCATTGGCGGCGTAATAGCTGCCTTCCGCCGGCACATCCCCGGTGCCCATGATCTGGGTCTGCGGATACAAAATCCAGCGCCGGTGCCCCACCTCGGAGTTGCCGCCGTTGTCCAAAATGTAAGCAGTAATGGCATCCGGCCCGTCGAGGCCCAAGGCCAAATCGGATTGGGCGGAGGCATTGGTTCCCTCGGCACTAAGGCAATCCCAGCCGGTCCATGAGCCTGTATGTTGCAGCTCGCCCTGCCCCGACATCATCAACGCCGCCGCCTGGTCCTGGGTGCATTCGGTGGCCTCAAAGGTGATGGCCGCCGGCAATCCGGCCACGGCGCGGAACCAATTGATGCGCCGCAACGTGGCGTCGACGAAGAGTGGCGAATTGGTGCCCGGCACACAGGTGGCGGTATCGGCGGTGGAATCGATGGCGATGCCGGTGGAGGAGCCATAAACGGTGTTGTAAAACTCCCGCACCTGCTCGCGCGAGCTGGTGTCCACACTGAAATCGCCCGTCACCGTTTTGGGATGCACCCCGGCACCCGGCAACTGCGAAAGATCGGTGGGGGCCGTTGGCGGATCGCCCAGCATGACCGCCGCCGGGGCAGACGACGCGGCGGCCAGCCAGAGTGGCAGCAGGCAACGAGAAAGGGACTTCAGCATGGTGGTCCGTAGAGCAGGTCTCATGCCTCGGAGATCAGGTCAGATCATCAGTCTCACGATTTGTCTGGCCGTCGGATGATTTTCGGGCAAGGTGTTGGGGACATAGGACTCCAGCCTGGGAACCGGGCCGGGAAAAGCGGACGCGTGGCATCAATGGAACAAACTATGAACGACATCTCGCCCAAGGAAGTCAGCGAACTACGGGATCACATCACCCAGGAACTCGACCAGGTCATCGTGGGGCAGAAACAAATCGTGCGGCTGCTGCTGGCCAGCCTCTTTGCCCGCGGCCATTGCCTGCTGGTGGGCGTGCCGGGCCTGGCCAAGACCCTGCTGGTGCGCGCGCTTTCCGAGGTCCTCAATCTCAGCTTCAAGCGCATTCAATTCACGCCCGACCTGATGCCCGGCGACATCATCGGCTCCGAAATTTTGCAGGAACGCGAAGGGCGGCTGGAATCCGAGTACAAGCCGGGGCCGGTGTTTGCCAATCTCATTCTCGCGGATGAAATCAACCGCACGCCGCCGAAGACGCAGGCGGCGTTGCTGGAAGCCATGCAGGAGCACAAGGTCACCGTCGGCGGCCAGTCGCGCGCGCTGCCCGACCCGTTCCTCGTGGTAGCCACCCAGAATCCCATCGAACAGGAAGGCACCTATCCCCTGCCCGAGGCGCAGCTCGACCGTTTCATGTTTTCGCTGTATCTGAATTATCCGGCCAAGGACGAGGAGATGGAGATCGTCAAGCGGACCACGCTCCGCGAATTGCCGACCCTCAAGCCGTCGGTGTCGGCGGAGGACCTATTGCGGGTGCAGCAGTTGGTGCTGGCGGCGCCGGTATCCGACCACGTGATTGATTACGCGGTGTCGCTGGCGGCGGCCACCCGGCCGGGCAACCCGGAGGCGTCGCAACTGGCGCGGGATTACGTGGAATGGGGCGCCGGGCCGCGCGCCTCGCAATACCTCATTCTGGGTGCCAAAGCCCTGGCCCTGCTGGAGGGTCGGATCAGTCCCGAAACGGCCGACGTGCGCGAGGTGGCCCTGCCCGTGTTGCAGCACCGCGTGATCACCAATTACCGGGCGACCGGCGCGGGCAAGAAATCGCGCGACATCGTGCAGTCCATTCTGGGCCAGGTGAAGGAAAAGTCCTATTGACCAACGGACGGCGTACGCGGTCATGATTGATATTGTTCCAGAGACCGATGATCCGCGGCGGCGAGCCGCAAGGCTGCACGACGTGGTCGGCCGACCGCCGCTGCCGGCCCGGCAGCCACCGATCATTTCGCCGCGCCACCGGCCGCCTCCCATCGTCTTATCGCCGGCGGAACTGGAACGTTTCGGCAACCTGCTCCTCTTCGCCCGCGCCACGGTGGAAGGCCACTTCGCTGGCCGGCACAAGTCGCCCTTTCGCGGCTCCTCGGTGGAATTCTCCGACTACAAGGAATACGTGCCGGGCGACGATCCCAAGCGGATCGATTGGCGGAGTTACGGCCGGTCGCGCCGGTTGTATGTGCGCCAGTTCGAAGCGGAAACCGACATGGTGATCTACCTGCTGGTGGATATCAGCGCCTCCATGGATTACGCCGGCGAAGATCGTCAGTCCAAGTATGTGGTGGCGGCCAAGGTGGCGGCGGCGCTGGCGTACCTGATGATCAGCCAGGGGGACAAGGCGGCGCTGGGTCTCTTCGCGGAAACGCTGAAAAGTTTTCAGCCGCCCGGCGGCACGCGCGTTCACCTGCACAATCTCGTGGCCATGCTCGAAGCCGTGGCGCCGACCTCCACCACGGGCATCGCCCGGGCCCTGACCGAGTGCAACGCCCTGTTCAAGCGGCGCGGGCTGCTGGTGGTGCTGTCGGATTTCTGGGACGACCCCGATCAGACCTTTGACGCGCTGAGCCGGTTTTTGCATCGGAAATTTGAGATTCTGCTGCTGCAAGTGGTTCACCCGCACGAACTCGATTTGCCCGCCGTAAATGCCGCCCGGTTTCAAGACCTGGAAACACATGGAGTAGTGGAGGTGGAGCCGGAGGAAATCCGCGCGGCGTACCGCGAGCTGACCCGGCAGCGAGTGGACCGGCTCGCCCACGAAGCCAGTCTCCGCCGCATGACCCATGCGTTGGTACACACCAACAAGCCCTACCTCGAGGCCATTGAGGCTTACCTGGGCTTTCGCGGCGCCAACACCTTTTCCCGACGTTGAGCCATGTCCTTCCTCAGCCCAGAATTGCTGGCGATCCTGATCCCGGTGGCCGGGCTGCCGCTGTTTCTGCACTTGCTGAACCGGGGATTTCCGCGGCATTTCCAGTTTCCCTCCATTGAGCTGATCCGGGAGACGATGGCGCGCCGTTCCAAACTGCACCGCTGGCGGCATTGGATCCTGCTGCTGTTGCGCACGGTCTTCCTGCTGCTACTCCTACTGGCCTTCCTGCAACCCGTGCTGAAACGCCTGGGCGCCAACCCGACCGATCCCAACGCCCGTCAGGTGCTCATCGTGCTGGATCACTCGGTGAGCATGGAAGACCAGGGCGACGGCCCCACTTCACGCGAACGGGCCGTCCACGAAGCGGTTAAGCTGATGGATTCCTTGGGCGCGGACGACACGGTGAACATTCTGCTGGCCGACCCGGAACTGACCACCTGTTTCGTGTCGTTCTCGAGCGACATCGCCGGCGCCAAGCGGTTTCTGAGCCAGGTCAAGCCGGGGTTCAGCCGCGCAGACATCAACCTGGCCAACACGGCGGCCGCGCGGATCATCGGCGCGACCGCGGCGCGGCCGGAGATTTATTATCTCTCTGACTTCACGCGCAAAAAATGGGCCAACGCCAATTTCCAGATGCTGCCGCCAGCCGCCCGGCTTTTCTTTGTGGATGTGGGACCCACCCGGCGCGACAACCGCGCCGTCCTGGACGCCCGGCCGTCGCAGACGCAGATGCTGGCGGGCGATACGGTGCCGCTCGAGATTTCGCTCGGCAATTTCAGCGAGGAGCCGTTCGCCGGCCGCGTCACGGTGACGCTGGATAAAAAGGTGAGCGTGGACCAGGAAGTGTCCCTGGCGGCGTGGTCGCAGGAAAAAGTGACGGTGCCGGTGCCCGTGGGCGGCCCGGGAATCCATTTGTGCGAAGTGCACCTGCCGCCGGATGCGCTGGCGGCGGACAATGATTTTTGCCTGACTCTGTCGGTGCTGGAAAAGGAGGAGGTGCTGATCGTCACCGACCAGCCGGATGACCGGCGGAGCGGCGCGTATTATTTGAAGATGGCGCTGAATCCCTTTGCGGATGAATCCGGCTCGCTGCTGCCACGGGTCATTGCCTCGGGGGAGCTTTCGTCGGCGCGGCTGGCCGGCGTGCAGAAGATGTTCTTCACGCAGATCAACCGCTTGAACGCGGACGCCAGCGCGGCCGCGGCGAAGTTTTTGTTTCAGGGCGGCGGGCTGGTTTATTTCCTTGATGGCACGGCCGACGCGGAGAACCTGGCGGCGCTGGAAAAGCTCACCGGGGCGGCCACGCTGCCGCTGCATCTGGCGCGGCAC